>CAISEG010000113.1 GCA_903884265.1 uncultured Anaerolineales bacterium
CTTTATTAGCTGAAAAGTCCCCATAGAACATATCCTTTGATAGCAGGTATATATTTCTAATGATAAAAATATGTATTACAATAAAGATGATGAAAAATAATGCCTGCGTTGATTTGCGCATGGGAGCAATACCCTTCCAGAGGAATTATACGTCGATTCAAAAAGAAGCCACATAGCTACCAGCAAAAAGGATTGTATCGCTTCCCGGGAAAAAACCAGTTTGAAGATATTTATCCACCAAGGGTAACCCATGGGGTCGCCTGAAGGGAACTCCGGATGGTAGGAGCTACTACATAATGGTCAGGAGATGTGGGGCTACATAAAGGGAAACTGGTGCAGTATCCGCGATACAATACGAAAATTATGAAGCAGCAGCGGAGATCATGAAAAAGTGAAAGGACAGGGATTCGGCGAGTTTAAATCACCAAATCCCTGTCCTCAATAATAATATTTGTGGGGCGAGAGGGGGTCGAACCCTCACGGTGTCACCACCGGCGGATTTTAAGTCCGCAGCGTCTGCCAATTCCGCCACCGCCCCATCGGGCGTATTATACAACCTTTTTTCGTTGATGAGCATAACGGGAGACGAGATGGACCCAGAAGGGTGATAGATGTCCCTGGACCTCTCCAGCCCGGATAACTTCCCTCAATTCATCCGGGCCGGAGAATTGAGGCAACTCCAACCTTGTGGCACCCAACTCGAAGGCAGCGTGGGCATCCGATCCGGCTGTGCCGGGAAGTTTGTACTTTTGCGCGAATTCCAGTGCCTTTTTATTGGCGGCAGGGGCCAAGCAACGGGCGTTAAAGATCTCAATGGCATCCACTAGCGGGGCAATCTCCAAGAGGTCTTCCAGCTTCCATGCACCTTTGCGCCAATCATCAAAAGGATGCGAGACACTGATGAAGGCACCCTGGCTTCGCAGGTGGCGAATGGTCTCCTGCGGGGAGAAGCCAAGAGGGATTTCTTCGGTGACGTAAGCAGCTAGGATCTCGCCGCGGGTGGTCATGATCTCCTCGCCTACGATGACCAGATCGGGAGCCAGGTCAAAGGCGATAAGGGCACCAGTGATGGTATTATGGTCAGTGACGACAACCCGGTCCAGTCTGCGGCGGCAAGCCGCGGCAATGAGCCTTTCAGGTGAAGTAAGGGAATCGTTTGAGGCAGAGGTATGAGTGTGGAAATCGATGGACGGCATGGGGAGTTTTATCGGGAATTCAACGACTGATCCTAAACGGTGCTTCCCCTACGGGGACGAAGTCACAAAGTCGTTTCTCGTTTTCCTCTTAGAACGGTTTCAGGATAGCGACGACGACGCCACGGATATAAAACCCCTCGTTGATCTTATTGAACACAAACGGCTTATGAACAGGATTATTACTATTCGGTTTCAGCATAATGATATCTTTTTCTTTGAAATACCTTTTTAATGTCGCCCTAGTATCCACGCCAACAATCTCAGCCAGAACAATATCCCCATTGTCAGGAACATCCACCTTGCGCAGCAAAACAAAATCCTGCTCGGTGATGTTCTCCTGGTTCATACTGTCGCCTGTGACCTTCACCACACTCAATTTTTGATCAAAAGGCACGTTTATTATCCTGTTCCCGCGTGAGCTGTGGATACTGTAGGGACGGCCATTAATGGATAAATGGTCAATTTCAACCATATCTGTGATGAAAGGATCGCTCCCGCTTGGGCCAAAATCTCCGGCAGGAATCTCTTCGGACACATTGAAAAGCTGGAGAATGTCGACTGTGCCAGCGAAAGTGGACTCACCATGTAAGAGTGCGTCGAAGGTATGAGTGATAGTGGAAGTGGAGGACAGGATATTGGTGGAAACCTGCCCTGAGTGGATGGTAAAGTCGTCTTCTGTTTTTTCGGCGGATTCGATCAGATCCACATACCTGCCTACTTCTTCTAGGGCTTCAACCAAGTTCCGCTCCAAAAGACAGCAGATATTTTCATACCAGGTGTGCTGTTGACGAGGTATGGAAGGCTTTTTTGCCAGCCTTTCAAAATCGGTGATGCTATTGCGCCAGGTGATGACCGCCTGCTGGCGGGCAGGCATGGAGCGCCATTGGACGATTCCAACAAGCCACTGGATGACGGCTCTGCGGTGCAGGTCAGACCAGGAACGTGAGGTGGCATCCATTAAAATGGCTCCGGCTTCATCAAGGTTTCCCAACCTATCAGCTGTTTCAGCGCAATCCAGTAACACTTCAACCACTTCTGCATCGTCCCTCAATTTACAGGCATAATCATCCAACTGCTGTAGAAGACCAGCTGCTTCGGTGGTATGACCTGCATCGAGGGCAGATTTCATATGACTGATCAAACTGATTGAACAAGGACGGAGGTGGGTTGGGCTGAATTTATTCAACCAGGGATGTACTTGCTCAAAAGCGATCATCGAGCTTCCTTTTTACCTTCACCCGGGGCAGGCAATGGATTTACTTCCCTGGATAACCCTTCGCCCATCGCTTCAATCAGCTGGGCAGTGCGAACCAGGATCATATCACGTAGACTTTGGCGAGTGCTCCCATGGAGATCAAGGTCTGACAATGCGTGCACTATGCTAATCAACATCTCAGCCTGAGCTTCAGCCCGTCCGATCTCCTGATAGGCGAGGTGCTGGGCTTCGCCATAAGAGCGAGTCAGGCGGGCGTCGCCCATCCATTTGGCCTGCCATGTATCCAGGCGTTGTTGATCCACCTGCTTATTTGGAATCTCAAAGCTGCCAATATCGATCGATAACAATTCCGTACCACGGAGGCGGAGCTTCTTTATTATGTCCGGAGAAAAAATCTGACGCTTAATCTCGCCGCGAGGGTCCGCACCAGTTTCCTCAGGGGCAGTGAGATGATCCAGCGTATTGCGGTTGATATACATGGTGACGACCTTGCGGATATCGGAGGCGACACCGGAACTCCAATCCCCCAACCCGTCTTCGGATACCGTGCGGTTATAAATCATGTCGTAAATAGCCCCTTCAGCGTAAGGGTATGGGTTCTTTCGCAGGTCAGCCTCCCGGTCGGCGAGCAGGCGGAACCGTAAACGGGTGTGCGCGATACAGACGTCAAACCCGTCACGGGTCATGGCAGATATGCCATCCAGCTCCCCATACTGGTCTTCCAAGGCGATCGGCTGAATTCTCTCAAAGCGGGGGACAAAGTGACTGCCATCAGGGTAAATCGCGGTTGGAGCCGCCTGACCTTCAAAAAGAACGGCATTTCCGGGCTGGACATAAACATATCCTGGACCACCAATAACATCCAACAAGTTTAAATCGCCCTTCTTGAAGATATTCTTACCGCTATAGACGCTCAATTTTGGGTAGAAGATGCCAAAGAAGGATGCAAAGAGATAACGAAAGGCATGGCGAAGTTTCTCCAGCTCGTAAATATCCTGAATATAGCGCACCCCGGTCAAAAAAGCTAAAACTCCTGAAAAAAACGGAACTATCAAGTAACGGCCGAGGCCATGGATAAAGAATGCTTCGACAAAAAGCATGAAACCTAATGCGCTTAGAAAAATAAAACGGAGGAGACCCCATTTGCGGTCCTCAGAGAAGAATCTTGCCGCACCTGATAGAGGGTGTCTTTGTGATGAAGATTCGGATGGCAGGTTATTCGCCATATCGATCACCTCGACCCTTCGGGTGGAAGATCATCGTTGGGGGCAGGAAATCGACCTGAAGACTGTCCGGAGCGATCCTGCGGAAAGAGGATATTCTCAAAGCTTTTGAGCATATCCACGGTATCACTAGGCAGGAGCCGATTGGTGGCGGGATTAGCGGCAGCAGATTCCAGTGCCTGAAAGATGCGAATTGCCATGGCATCCTGTGTAAAACCGGGATGCTTGAAAACCTTGGAAAGGTTATAGATGACTTCCCGCTGGGCCTGGGCGCGGGCATGATTCAGATTGCGCATAATTTCGAGATCAAAATCGGCGTTGGTGAACGCGGTCTTCCTTTGCCAGCGTGAACGCCAGGTATCAAAGCGTTGTTCCGGAATCGAGGCATCGGTGGGTTTGAAATCTGAGAAATCAACCTCGATGACTTTGATGCCACGGTTCCGGATCGGTTTCGGATTGTGTAATTCCATCGCATCCCAGAAAACATATTCATCGGGTTTGAAAATGTCGCCATCCTGTGGGGTCCTGCCATCCTTCCGCTGGATGAACTGATAGGATAAAACCCCCAGAGCTTTTACTTTTCGTTTGAATTCGGGCTTGAAGGTGTCATAGAGGTAACAATCCGGCTCGGGGCTGTCCAATGAATATAATTCGTCATAGGAAATATGGGATAATTCATCCAAGAGGAGCGAGACAGCCACCTGGGCAGGTAGGTCGGTCCATTTTTCCAGTTTTCCATCTCTGGTATTACGCGGTTGCGATATCACTGCTGAAATAATGTGGTTCTCATCGAATGTAAATGGTGGTCGATTGTTGAAAGAATCTTCAAAAGCCATCCCGACCGTGCGGGTTGGTTTTTGACTCTTGATATTTGTGTTAATCTCAACAGCATCCAACTCGTGAAGCATGTTGGATATGGATATTTCTCTTGTGTCGCGGTTAATCGACATGACACGCAATCCATTGCCTTTGGTGTCGAAAACCGTCATCACCTCGGGCGGCTGGCCGAGGGTAAAGATGACATTCACATTTGTTTCCAGTTCAATACCATCGCTGGTAAAGCCACGAACGCCTTTGATCATGCGGAACTGTTTGCGAAGGTCAACAGAGCCACGAATCCGCTCTCCCGACCGAAGGAAACCAATGCCCGGACCCAAAGCCCGGATTGGCGAAGGATGTTCATTAGCTTGAGCAGGTTTTTTTAGCAAGCCTATGATCGGCGGGAGCGACCTGCTTTCTAAAACGACCGCACTGGCTAAATCAACGAATGCCAGGGATGCAAACCTAGCCCTCACCCCACCCTCAGTCTCAAGCTGCTCATCCTTGCGGGAAATCAATTCTCCGTTCTTAACAAACACCGCCGGCCCATGCAATCCAACTACATAGTCCACCAAACGCCCATATACTTTCTTACTTTCTATAGGGTCCTCCGATGGAAGAACAAAGAGCGAGACCCATTTTAGGATGATTAAGTAACAAACCAAAAAGAATATCAGGTTTGCCAGCAAGACCAAGAGGGCTTGAGGAGTTTCCGGAGGGAGAGTGAGAACCGGCTTAAATAAAAGCAACTGGATTATTGCAAGGAACAAATGCAAGAGGATAAAGATCTCGAAGTGAAATGCAATTCCAAAAATCAATAGAAATATCGCACCGATCAAACGCGGCCAAAAAACCGGTCGTTCATAAAAACGTTTATCATCATCCATGTTATGTATCAACCTTCTTGCTCAATACAGACACTTCCATAATACTAATTAGTACAAAAGAGTATATACTTATCCATTCCTGATTGTCAAGCCGGGATTTCTTCCGTAATTACGCTACTGAAATTTAATCCCATGAATAAAACCTTTACTCTCCCCCTTTATGCTTCTGCCCCGATTAGCCAGGCGCTGCAGTTATCCATTCCCGTGGTAGCCCTCGAATCGACCGTGATCACGCACGGTTTGCCGCGACCACAGAACCTGGAGCTGGCGCGTGAGATGGAAGCTACCGTCCGCGAGAACGGGGCCATACCTGCTACCATAGCTATCCTTGATGGGATTGTCCATATCGGGCTGACAGAGGCGGAACTAGAACGTCTGGCAAACGAACAGCATGTCCGCAAAATCAGCCGGCGGGACTTTGCCACGGCAATAGTTAATAAAGAATGTGGCGGCACAACGGTTGCCGGGACGATGTTTGTGGCACTCAAGGCAGGGATACGCGTCTTTGCCACGGGCGGAATCGGCGGAGTCCACGAAGTGGAAACGCTCGACATATCCACCGATCTGCTAGCATTGGCTGACACGCCGATGATCGTGGTCTGCGCAGGAGCCAAAGCTATCCTGGACCTGTCCGCTACTCTGGAATACCTGGAAACGATGGCTGTGCCAGTAATCGGCTACGGGACAGACGAATTTCCCGCCTTCTACTCACGTAAGAGCGGACTGCCGGTCAGTGCACGCTTGGATTCTCCCCCGGAAATCGTGGCATTCGCCAAAGCGCATTGGGCAATTGGCATGAAGAGTGCTGTATTGGTCTGCCAACCGCTTTCGTCGGAAGAAGAAATCCCTTGCGAAAAAGTTGACGGTGCGATCCGCCAAGCACGCGGAGAAGCCCACAAACAAGCCATCCATGGACAATCCTTGACCCCGTTTCTGCTGGAGAGGATGGCTAAACTAACCGGCGGGGCGTCGCTGAAAGCCAACCTAAAGCTGCTGCTGAACAATGCGAAGCTGGCGGCGCAGATCGCGGCGGCGCTCAACCTAACTGAAAAACAAAAAGTGGATTAATCACCACAGAGATCGTGGTATCTTTCATATCAAACAAATATTGAGTTGCTAATCGCAATTCAATATTTGTTTGATTGCTTATTTTTTTGTCGGAGTGGGGCTCGGCCAGCGTGTATCAGTGGGACGCGGGGTCCAGGATGGGATCGGGGTGTGGGTTACTGTAGGTGTCAGCGTGGGAGTGCGCGTCAAGGTGGGTGTTGGTGATACGGTGGCTGTTGGCGGGTTCCCCATCACGCGGAACTCACCCAGGACCTTCCACTCCGATCCGACGAAGAAAATCAACTGGTAAATTCCCGGCAGCCATTGATCAGCGGGAAGTGTTAATTCATCCTGGCCTAAACCCCCGGTGCCACTATCCCAGGAGCCAGTCTTATATTTCAACCTTTGATCGTTTTGGTACCAAATTTCAGTCCACTGAACACCATCTGTCATACCATCATAAGAATAGGTGACAAAAAGATGGTCGAGCGGATTCTGGAAGACAGTCTGAGGGTTCGTTGGGACAAAATTATTCACACTGAGCGAAAACACAAGTGGGCTGAAAATTGCAGCTGGGTTGGGAGTGACCATGCTTAAAAATTGAGCCTCGATATCAATTGGCAGGAAAGGCGTCCCGGTGATAGTAGGTGTGTAGCTAATCTCAGGAGTTGGTGTGATGGAGGGTGTAAGAGAAATCGTTGGAGTCAAGCTGATAGTGGGCGTGAGAGATATGGTGGGAGTTGGAGAAGGCGAAGGACTGGGTGGAAAGAATCGATAAGAAACCGGTTCGCCAAAACGGCCCATTAGGAAGGCAAGTCCAAACAAGGCAACCGCAAAAACAATTGTCCTCCAGCCTGCTGCCACCTGCCTGCGGCTCAAGCGGAAATAAGCCACCTTTCGCCCTTTGCGAATGGTGCGAAATCCGTTCCAGACATTGAACAGAGCGCCCAGAATGATAATAATCACTGCCGTGACAACTGCAGAGTGGATATCGAGGTTCATCAATATCGATTATACCTGCTTGACGTCTGCTGCGGAACGTGCTACATTTTTCCCATGCTTGTTTTTCTCAAACTGGGCGGGTCGCTCATCACCGATAAAACCCGCCCATACACTCCCCGTAATGAAACACTGGAAACCCTGGCACTCCAGATCGCGGCGACGCTGCATGAAAAAACGGACTTGCGTATGGTTCTTGGACATGGCTCTGGTTCATTCGGCCATCAGGCAGCCTCCCAATTCGGCACTCGCGATGGTGTCTCTGGAACAGAAGCATGGCGGGGCTTTGCTGAAGTCTGGTACCAGGCCTCGGCACTGAATCGCCTTGTAGTGGAAGCCCTCCGCAATGCGAATCTCCCTGCCGTAACTTTAGCGCCTTTTCCGGCTGTATCGGCGCGTGACGGGCAAGTCACCACCTGGGACCTGACTCCCTTGAAAGCTGCACTTGCAAATGGCTTGCTGCCGGTCATCCATGGCGACGTGGTTTTCGACGGAAAGCGCGGCGGGACGATCCTTTCGACCGAGAATCTTTTCGCTCACTTGGCGTTTCAACTCCACCCTGAAAGGATCCTGCTGGCAGGTTTGGAAGCCGGAGTATGGGGAGATTTTCCAGCCCGGAAACGTCTCCTGACAGAGATGGCCCCACAGACTTTTTCCCAGGAGGCCTCGGGCCTAGGACGGAGCTCCGGCGCTGATGTAACAGGTGGAATGCTGGCCAAAGTCACCGAAATGCTGATGTTGGTAGAAAAGCTCCCGGGTCTTGAGGTGTTGATCTTCTCCGGTGAAGAACCTGGCAATATCCGGCGCGCTTTGCTGGGAGAAAATCCCGGCACGCGTTTGCATTCTTGACAGCCCATCCTCGCCGCGATAAACTCACATCTTATCCCGTGATAGAACCGGGGCTTTCTTTGAAAGAGACCAGACAATGTTCTCCAGACAGTTGCGTGAGGAAATTGAATACCGCAGCCTTGCCCCATACAATGCGCATCAAGGATACCAAAGGTCGCGCCTAACTGGATACCGAACCTAATAACAGGACTGTGTTCCAAAGAGATTGCGACCGTGTACTCCACACAACCGCGTTTCGGCAGCTGGAGTAACAAAATAGAAGTATTCATTAATCTTGAAAGGGATTATTTCCGGACACACCTGACCCATACCTTGGAGGTGGCCCAGGTTAGACGTACTATTGCACTAGCATTAGGCGCAAGTGAAGATCTCCTAGAAGTCATCTGTCTGGCTCATGACCGGGGCCATTCCCCTTTTGGTCACGCTGGGGAATATTCACTGAAGAGGATGATGCAAGATTCAGGAGATTTTATTGACAACAAGCAGTTGCTAAGGATCGTCACAGAACTCGAACAACGGTACCCGGAATTCCCCGTTTTGAACCTAAGCTGGGAGACGCGGGAAGGTATGGTCAAGCATGAATCCGAGTACTACCTGACCGACGCCCGTGAGTTCAACCCTGAACTGCACGGCAACTGGAGACACAAATCTGCAAGTAGCCGATGAGCTGGCATATACAGCCCATGACCTGGGTAGCAGTTTGCAGCCGGGGATGATCACTCCACAAATGTTGGATGACATCGCCCTGCGGGAGATCCTGACCAAGGCATACAACTGGACCGGTCCGATGCTCCAAGATCTGGAGCGCCACCGCATGGTCCGCAAACTGGTGGGATTGATAGTGACTGGTATCATCCATAATACGGACCCCGTATTCGAGAATGCGGAGTAAAATCAGCTCTCGACATCCAGAGGTTGACCACCAAACTTAATAGTTATTGCGAAGACATGCAGCACTGCTATTGAGAACTTAAGGACTTCCTGTTCAACAAACACTACCGCTATTTCCGCGGGGTAAGGATGCAGGTTAAAGCCAAACACATCCTAACCGATCTGTTCAACGCCTACCGAAACGAACCGCTCATCCTGCCGGACCACGTGCAACTATAGATCCCCAGGCGGCTTGGAACATACCATCTGCAATTACATTGGCGGGATGCCCGACCGGTTTGCAATCGTAGAACACGCCCGTCTCAATGACCTTTATCTCAGGTCATAACTGCATTGAGAGAAAACTATGCCTAAAAACCAACCCACTTATCTGACCGCTCAAGGCGCGGCAAAACTTGAAGCTGAACTTAAAGAAATGAAAGGTCCCAAACGCGAGGCGCTTGCGCGACGCTTGCGCGACGCCATTCAGATGGGAGATTTATCGGAAAACGCCGACTACCACAAAGCCAAGGAAGACCAGGGTTTCCTCGAAGGCCGCATCTTGGAACTGGAATCCGCCCTACGCAATGCTGTCATAATTGAAGCAACAAGTACACCGAAGGATGTGGTGGCAGTGGACGTGCGCGTCACAGTCCAGGAAGAGGATTTTAATCCGGAGGTTTTTCACTTGGTCGGCGCTCAGGAAGCGGACCCAAGGGTTGGAAAAATATCCCACGAATCCCCCATCGGGCAGGCCCTGATGGATCACCGCGTGGGTGAGACAGTGGAAGCAGAAACCCCTGGTGGAAAAATCATATTAAAGATCTTGCGGATCGAATAATAGCCTAAACTAATGACCGTAATAGGATTAAAGGTGACAGTGTGAACTCTGTCGCCATTTGGAAGAAATACGAGGAGACATCCTTCCAAAGATAGAGAGTGGGGGATTTACCCTAAATTTAGGTTAATGCCCGACGAATATCTCAACTATTGAACCTACTTAAGGATTACAGGGATATTTAACTTTTACAAAATTATACATGTCTTCGTAAGACGAGTAATAACTTACATCTGGTAGAAGGGGTAAATTCTGTCCAAAATAGGTATTAAAAACCAACCGAAAAGAGTTCACAGGGGTAATGGTAGGATAAAGGACTTTAGCACCACCATTCGGAAAATAGTATGCGATCAGATTTGCCATGCGGACTTCCGTATCGAGTCCGTGGTCGCCTTGAATAATGATTATGGGCGGGATTTTTGAATGAGCAATGATCGTCTGAACAGCTTCAAGCGTCCGTTTATTTAGAAATTCTAATTCGTTCCCCAAGGCTGGATCAACAGAACTGGATAGCTCAAACGCGCCATCAGCGTTGAATATGAACGGGTACGAATGGGGTGCTAATATATGGATAAACACAAATTTTGGCACCGGCAAAGATGGGGTACTTTGCAATTGATCAAACTCAAACAGGATCCGTTCATAACTTTCTTTGCGAGGGTTTTGTAAAAGTGTATTCAACCAAGCAGATTTTGATTCCTCGACAAGGCGCAGAACCGTGGTCCTAACAAACAGGACTTCGAACTCTGAAAGGCGCGTGAAATCGAAGGAAGAACTGAATATCGGACGATCTTTACTGATATAGTAATCTGCATCTTGAATTTCAGTAAACCAAATGCCACTATCAAAGGATACGAGGTTATAGCCTAATCCTTGTAGGAACTGACGAGCTTCACTGTTGATAATACGATCAGTTAAATCAACCGCCTTAACATTCTGGTTGAACCCTTGAAGATAATTCATATTGAGAGAGGACGCCAAAGAGAGATCCGTCATAGCGTAGTTACTCTGACTGCAAGAAGGAATATAGAATCCTACCGCTTCCAGCTGCTGGATGAAGGCACTATTATCAAAGTGGTGATACTTTAGCAGCATATCCTGCCGGGGGTATCCATCCAATATAATGTAATATATATCCGGTAATTGTTCCTTATGTAATGATGGGACTCCTTGTAAACCCGACGTAGTTCCTACACTTCCCGTACCAGTAACAGACCGATGTCTGTGCCATTCAAATGTCCCAATCTGGATCACCGGAATTACCAAAAGTATAATACTCACAATATTTAAAGCGCGGTTTAAAGATTCTAATTTCTGGGCTCGTTTATAAATCCACCAAGCCCCCAAACCAAATATAACCAACCAAAGGGGGAAAATGAAACGATGTCTTCCCACAACCACCCCAAGTATTTTTACCCCCTCCACTGATCCATACAAATGTCCATAAGCAAAGAAGAAGAGTATGAACCATGCACAAAGCAGAGCAGCCTTGTACTCATCTTTAATCCGCCAACAAAAAAGGGCGTACACCGCCAGCGAGAATATAGCCGCAACAAGGATGGAGCGTACACCCGCAGACAGAACCATCTGGCTGATGTTGACACCTACCAATCCTACGGCAGCGTAGGTTCCCAGTAATATCGGGTAATATAATTGCCAATTCTTCTTTTTCATAAAACATCCCTTCTTTCGATCAATAATATACACGAAAACAGAAATTGTAATAATGAGTCATGATCAACATTATTTGAACTCATGGGGTTTAAAGTAAATTCCTCGCCGAAGAGTTTCCGGCCAGGTATTCTACCAAATTCTTCAATTCGAACCATTTTTATTTAATGATTTGCAGCAAGGAGAACAAAAAAATTGGGCGACCTGTCTGTATAGGTCGCCCGAATAATCTTAGGCTGGGGGTTTCACAGGTTTTGGCCAGACGGCGATCTCCAGAGTCAGGCGTTCGAAGTAACTGCTCTCCGGCAATGCTCCCTGACCATATTCCATGTCGGAAGCTGTCGCAACCAGCTGTAAAGCGGCTGTCTCCA
>CAISEG010000114.1 GCA_903884265.1 uncultured Anaerolineales bacterium
AATCATTTTGGAAGTTTCTCTTTACTCAGTGAGAGTCCACGGCCCGTAAATTACCTGTTCGAGCGCATCCATAATAGCTTTATCCGCCTGGCTGCTGCTTAGATTCCCGGGCAGGACAACGTTGCTGTAATAAAACCCTGCCGGGCCGCAGGTGAAGTCCAAGCCGGGGTAAAGATAGGCAAATTGCTGTTTGGCACGCGCACAATTTGCCTGCAGGTTGGTTGAGGCGTCCACCCGATAACTGCTGAGGGTCACGCTGACAGGTTGACTACCGAAGGCGTCCGTACCGGCAGCGAAGCCGAGAGTAAAGCAGCGGTAAGTGCTGCCCCCGTGGACGGCGACTTGGCGTTATCCAGGCTATAGGATTCGATCGAAGCCTGCACACTGCCCACTGTCAAGATGACCCCGTTTGGATTCCAATCCTGGGTGTCGGGGTACTTCGCACAAATATGGACGTTGGTGTAATTGGCGATCTTGTCCACACTCACCAGTTCAAGCGTGATGTTACCCAAAGATATGGAACTATTCATTGCCACATCCCCGATCGTGAATGTGACCCATATATCAATGCCGTCACCAGAAACAATTTGGCCGGTAAGAGTTTGCAATTGTCAGTGATACGAGTACGTGCCGTCCGTAGCGGGAGCCTGAAGGTTGATCGAAATATCCACAGTTTCCCCTGGCTTAACTGTCTGTGTCAGATCGATCTTTTCCGGGAGGCTTATCGTTTGCCCCAAAGGGTGGGATGTGCCGGTCAGTTTCAGAAAATAGCCGGTCGTCCATGTGGTGGTGCCGGCATTACGAAAGGTCCAGGTCTTGGTGAAACTTGTCCCGGCGGGGATGTTGGTCAAGTCGGGAGAGGTCTCGCCGACAAACTGGGCTATGTCATTGGTTGACAACCCGGTTGTTGTAGAGGAGGCAGGCTCGGCAGTGGTTGTTGATGCAGATACAGGCATCAACATTATGGTGGGGGAGGCGGGACTGGCTGATTCGGTACCGGCTGGTAGTGACGGCACGGAGGCAGCCTTCCTGGATGGGACTGCAAGCATGGTAACTACCACGATGAGGGTGGTTGTCAAAAGAGTGGCACCAATTGCGTAAAGCAGGTTTTTCATGGATGATCTCCCCAGTGAAAAGGATTTGTTGCCATTGTCAGCGGCTTGGTCATTCTTTTCAACTGCGGATTCCCGTACATCCCCCGCCCCAGCCTCGCCTGTGGATTCCCGCAGGCCGGGCGCGGAGAGTTTCAAGGCTGCCTCGGTGCGGGAGGTGACACCCAATTTGGCGTAAATATTGCTCAGGTGAAATTCTACAGTGCGACCGGCAAGGTGCAAAGCCAGGGCGATCTGCTTGTTGCTTTTACCCTGCACGAGAAGTTCGATGACTTCTCTTTCACGGGCGCTGAATGCTGCTTCTGCCATAGGTCAGTGGGTTGCTCCTACGATACAAAATATCCCTGCACAGATCGAAACTTGAGTGAATTCTACCTTGACGCCAAGCTTTTCCACAGCTGAAATTGCCTCGTCTGCCAGCCAATAGAACTCCTCATCCCACTCCGATCCGGTCGCGATCTTCACCTTTTCCCGCGCGGCGGCATCCGGAAAGGCTATGTCCCCAATCACGAACCGCCCGCTAGAGGTGAGGCGGGGAAGCAAATCGCCCAGGATGCGGATTTTCTCATCTAATTTAAAATGGTGGAATACGTAAGCCGAGACGATGCAGTCGTATGGACGGTCCAACTCTGCTGGCCAACTGCATCGAAGATCGTGCAGGACGAAGTGAGCGGCAGGTAGTTTTTGGCGGGCTTGTTCGAGCATGGGTGCTGAAAAATCGGTACACCACAGCTCGCAGCCGAGGGTAGCGAAGAGGATCGCCAGATTGCCGGTACCAGTCCCCAGGTCCAGCACCGAGTTGCCGGGGTGTGGTTTTGCAGCGGCTACAATCTTCGCCAGTACTTTGAGGTAACCATAAAAAGGGAATTGGTCAATGGCGATTGAGTTATCATATGTCCCGGCCCAATCGTCGAACTCGGATGCAGGGAAGGGATCATTGGGAGCATTCATCCCGACCATTTTACAACAAAACCCCTCCACAGAGTCTCCGCACGGCCTTCATACTCAGTTCACAACCGGCTCTTATACTTCGGTTATACCAAAAAAGGAGTATGACCATGTTAAAACACATTGTTTTCCGTATCATTGCAGGCTTAGTTCTGCTGGCAGCCATCGCTGGGTTGGGTTTCTTTGCCTACCAGGCTGGCGTAGCCCACGGCGTGGCTGCGAATATCCAGGTATCTGGCACTCAGGTAGCTGGGTCGTCTGAATCCTTCCATAGGATGGCTTACGGGCACTTCATGGGCTTCCCCGGGATCGGGATCTTCGGACTGCTGTTCGTTTTCTTCCTGCTGTGCCTCGCATTTGGCGCCATGCGCCGCTTGATCTGGGGACCGCGCTGGGGCATGCGGCACATGGGTTACGGTCCGATGGGACACGGTTTCAGGGGGCACGGTCCGTGGGGTGAAGGCGTCCCGCCGATGTTCGCCGAAATGCACCGGAAGATGCACGCCACTCCCGGTTGGGATAAAGCCCCCGACGGGGACAAGACTTCCGAACCGAGCGAGAAGTAATGACCAGGGTTGGGTGGGCAGGAGTATTGCCCACCCAACCCTTGGAAATGGGCATATGAAATCTCGCGAATTATCCCACCGAAGAAAAACCGATTTCATCCGCTTGGATACCGGAAGCTGTGACGCCTGCTGGGATTGTATAGAAGTCTGCCCAAAGCAAGTGCTTGGGAAAATTAACGTGCTATGGCATCGCCATGTGATCATCCGAAACGCGGAAGCCTGCAATGGCTGCAAGAAATGCGTGCGGACCTGTGAGAAGGGGGCCATCGAGTATACCTATATTGCAGGATTGCAGGCTGCTGAGCTTCGGCAAAAAGCTGCTGTCCGTTGATTAACTGTCAGCGTATAATAGGTTCCAGTGAAAACTATCCTGGTTGTGGACGACGAACCCAAGATCGTTAAACTGGTGCGTGATTACCTCGAACGCGCCAGCTTTGACGTGCGCGTCGCCGCGGATGGGAAGACTGCACTGTCTCTCGTGCGCTTTGAAAAGCCCGACTTGATCATCCTTGACCTTGGGTTGCCGCAAATGGACGGTCTGGATGTGACCCGGGAACTACGCAAGGTCTCGAACGTGCCGGTTATCATGTTAACCGGCCGCTCGGAAGAGTCAGACAAGCTTATCGGGCTGGAACTGGGAGCCGATGACTATATCACCAAGCCGTTCAGCCCCAAGGAACTGGTAGCCCGGGTGCGTGTAGTTTTACGGCGCATGGAAAATGCAGTTAACAACAACCAGGAAATCCTGCGGGTTGCCGGCCTGACCCTGGATGTGCCGCGGATGCGTGTTACGGCAGAGGATCGTCAGATAGAAGAACTGACCCCGACCGAGTTTTCCCTGCTGGCTGAGATGGCCCGCTATCCGGGACGTGTGTTTACCCGCGCCCAATTACTGGATGCCGTGCATGGCGTGGCCTTTGAATCTTATGAACGCGCCATCGACGC
>CAISEG010000115.1 GCA_903884265.1 uncultured Anaerolineales bacterium
ACATGGGCGCGCCAGCCGCAGTCTGTCTTTTCGGGCTTGAGCATGCTTAATCGAACAGGGTCGCGGATGGCAGGGCCGAGCTCCTCCAGCGGAACGCCATTGGCAAGATGAGCTGCCACCGGGGCGAAAATATCGCGTCCATGGAAGGTGCGGCTGACCTCCGGCAGGAAGTATTTCCCGTTCGTCAAGTGGACGATCTCCAAGGGTAAAGTGTTCTTTTCAGCATCCTCGAACATGGGTGTGAACAGGCCGTTATCCGGGCCAACGAAGGTCTGCCTTCCGAGCCGGGCGGCGATCGGGCGGCGTGATGTGCCCACACCGGGGTCCACTACCCCCAGGTGGATAGTACCGGATGGGAAATAGGCGTACGCGCGCCAAAGGGCATATGCGCCCTCGAGTACGTTCTGTGGTGAAATTTCGTGGCTGATGTCGGCGATCTGCGCGGCAGGACAAATGCTCCAGAGCACGCCCTTCAACGTACCAACAAAGCCGTCCTTGGTGCCGAAGTCAGTAGTGAGAGTGATAATGGGGGTGGGATTCATGTTTTTTTCTCATCCTATTTTATCCCAAGACCGCCGAAAATCCGTGCCTCTTTTCGGATTACACCTCCAATGGGACGGTAAGAGGTGGGGCGGGATGTTGACCCGTCATGGGTACAATATATCGCGCCTCTATAAGGCGAATCCCACGCGGGGACAATGTCGACCAGACCTCAGCTAATTGTTTGTTTCGGGAAAAAAGAGGAACAAACAACCCCTTCCGATTCCCCAAGTTTTCTTCGAGGGCTTCTTCATAGTTAATCACACCTGTGGTGGCAGGAATCTTTTAGGTTGTTTGTTTTTTACAAAACAAACAACCTCCCTGCTGTGAGCATAAGTTATCCATCCCCATCAGCAGTGGATCTTTTCGGTTGACAAGGTGCGAAGATTATATACAGGAAGGAACGATGTTTGCGGTCGTCCCCTTGCCTCTGGATAATATAGAACATAAGTTCTAGTTTGTCAACCAGTACCTCCCAAGAATTTGTTGACGGGATTGAAATTCAGACTCTCTTTTCACCCCAAAGGGCACCAGCCAATTCCTCCCAGGGCACAATTTTCCTTATCCCAGCCGATTTCTGTTGCAGGGTGAACCCATGGGCGGAGACTCGTCGCGCAGACTGGATTAACCTTGGTTTTACCCCGGCAGCGGAGATGATCCAGAGCAGCATCTTATAATTGACAATGTGGTTGTATGCATACCTGGCGTCCCGTTCCTTGTCAACTTTGCGGCCATACCCGCCTGGGCCTTGGTACCCTTCCAGCCACTCAAGCCAATGTTCTTTCTGGGTTGTGTACCACACTTTAGGATCGACCACAGATTCGTCCGACGGTAACTGCCTGATTGCACGGATGAATTGCGGAATACCGATCGTTTCTTTCATGTTCCCTCCTAACAAAAGGAGTTATAACTCCATCGTATTCAGCAGCTCTTTCAACGCCAGCAATTCTTCCTTGGACAGGGTCACGCCTTTACCCATTTTTCCACCATCCGGACCCCAATCACGGATATCATATTTAGGATCCCGGTCATTCCAACGGACCAGATTGAACTCCTTGGCCCAGCCTGAAGAGGATTTGGAAAGCACGCCCATCTTTTTGATAATTTCGAACTTGAATTCGGACATGTTTTAATGCTCCTCGGGTAGATCCTTTTTCTTGCATGTGGTTATTTTTAGCAAGCAGATCGTACTCATTGCTAGGCCAAATTTACGCTTTCCTGCCACCGCCAGACATCCTATTGACTCAACTCAATCTGAGGTGACTTTTATTCCCTAAGTATATTGCACAATCCCGCAATTCTCAATGACACCTGCAGCATAGACCCGATTTTATCAAGTCATTCATCCAACAAGTTGGATGAAAAGTTATGTTCTTTTTTATTAGCCCACTGACCGGTTCTCGTAAAGTGCCCACAGGTTTTTCAATGCCTGTTCGAGCCGTATCCCTAAAGCATCCCCGCGTTGGGTCGTCACATCGTCAGCATTGTCAAACACCACATAGGGGACCCGGAACTTTTCGATCGTCAGGTAGTGGGGATCAGCTTTGCTGACCTCCTTCCAATCGATTTCTTTAAATAATCGTTCCAGTTTTGCGTCCGACAGGGAATGTTCCAGGATGCTGTCTGGCTTCTCGGGGTTGAAGCGCTTTCTATTCTTTCTTAGGGATTCTTCCCAAGTGACATCCACGTAAAGTACCACTGTTTTTTCGAGAATTTGCCTGGATAGATGCGAAAATGCCGAGTGATACCCGCCATGCTCTGTGCCACGCGAGAACTCGATGATAGTTGTGAACACATCAGCATCCTCCGGCAGATCCCGCAGTTTTTTCTGGTATTCCAAACCGATCCGCTCGATTAACAGATCCCAGAGATAGTGCTCGATGAAATACCCTTCCGGATCAGTGTGTAGCCGGGGATGCCCCATTTTCTCAAACAGGGCGTCTTCCTCAAACCAGGTCCAGATCATCGGGAAGTCGTCGATCTCGTCGAATTTGCCCACATGAAAACGCTGCACCCTTTGATCAGGTGGCACTCTTATAAGGTAATCGATGATCTCGCTCTTACCGGCGGCTGGTCTGGCGATCAACAGGATGATATCAAACAGGTTCTTTTCATTCATCTGGATTCCTTGTATATTTGCACCTATATCGCCATTGCTTCCATCCTCCGGTCTGTTCTGGTGTTGATCCTGATATTGCCCGCCTTCCACGATATCGTTACGGGTGCCGTCATGAGCGCTTCTCCCCGAATTGTTGGGTGCTTTTATTGTACAACGAAACCCGGCATGGTTTATATACTGGGAGAATTATTCCTCTA
>CAISEG010000116.1 GCA_903884265.1 uncultured Anaerolineales bacterium
TACATCGCATCAGCCTTTTTGGTGATGCCTTCCCGGTATGGAACCTTTGGTTCCGCTGTCATCAAACCGACCTGGAGCTTGCCTTCAGCTCGGCGGATGGCCACGTCAATGTGCTGATCGCCCATCCCCTGCAGGATCGTTTGGCCAGTGGCATGTTCCTGGAACCAGGAAAGCGTCATGTCCTCTTCGCACAAACGGGTGAGGGTTGGGCTGATCTTGGCAGCATCGGCTTGTGTCTTGGGTTTGATCGCCACCCGGTAAAGCGCATTCGGGTATTTGGGAGTTGGCAGGGTCAATGGATGACCCTTGTCACACAGGGTGTCGCCGGTGGAGGTGACACTTAATTTAGCAACAATGGCAATATCGCCGCTGTGTATGACCTTGGTTGGCATTGTCTCCTTGCCACGCATGAAGGCGAGGCCAGCCATGCGCTCATCCGCGCTTTTGTTTTGGTTCCAGATGCGGGAATCACCCTGGAGTGAACCGGAATAGACCCGGAAGTAGGTCAGCCTGCCGACGAAGGGGTCAGCGGTGGTCTTCCAAACATAAATAGCCAGCGGGCCGGTATCGGTTGCAAAGATTTTCTCTTCCCCGCCCTTGCCCTGGGCAATTACTTCCTTGATCTCCTTGGGAGAGGGGATCAGATCAATAACAGCCTGCAGCAATGGTAAGACACCTTTCTCGTGCCCGCCCGCGGCCACAAAAACCGGGATGTACAATTCTGAACGGACAATGGCTTTCAGGCCGCGCATTAACTCCTCGTTGGTCAGTTCGCCACTTTCCAGATACTTTTCCAGCAAACTATCTTCGCCTTCGGCGGCCGCTTCAATGAGTTTCGTGCGGGCTTCATCCGCGGTCGCTTTGAGATCCGCGGGGATCTCTTCGGCGGTCTTGCCTTCGCCAGCGTAAGCCTTCATTGAGATCAGATCGATCACTCCTTTGAAGGCTGCCCGTTCGCCCCACGGCATCTGGACGGGGATCAACCGAATTGGTGAAAATTCCTGAACCGAGGCCAGTGCCTTTTTAAAGTCAGCATTGTCGCGGTCCATTTTGTTTACCACCAGGAAGCGCGGCAGTTTGAAAGTATCGCAGTAACCCCAGGCGAGCTCGGTACCTACTTCCAAGCCGGACACTGAATCAACCAGGATTACCGCTCCGTCGGCCACCCGCAAGGCAGAGATGACTTCGCCGATAAAATCGGTGTAACCTGGTGTATCCAATACATTGATCTTGTGATCTTTATACTCCACCGGGATCAGGCTTGTGGAGAGCGAAAGCTTACGGCGATTCTCTTCATCTTCAAAATCGGAGGTGGTTGAACCGTCGTCGATTTTGCCCAGACGGGTGATGGCTCCGGTGGCATGCAAAAATGCCTCAGCCAGCATGGTCTTCCCTCCCGAACCATGTGAGACCAAGGCGATGTTACGAATGAACTCGGTAGTGTATTCTTTCATGTGACAACCTTTCCTTTTATGGGATGATGCCAGCCGCCTGATTATAAGAGAAGTTCACCCATCCGTCAAAGTCATTTATCCTCTCTTCCGTACAACAAGTAATAAAACCGATCTTTTTATTCTACTCAGGGTGTCCGGTAAAATCTGCTCTCACCTTTATTCACAGCAGCGAGCGCCATTATTACCTACACCATCAATAACGGGCAGTTGAATGGTCCACCCTCGTAAAATCAATCTACAAAGCGTATGAAGGCCTGGTTGCCGAGCAACCGTCCGCGGTGGGTCAGGCGTATGACTTCCGAAGTCTCATGTTGCGCCCATTCCAGCAAACCCAATCCAATCAGCTCATCCATTTCCTTACCAAAAACGTCCCGCATCGGAATACCAAACCTGTTATAAAACCCTTCGTCAGAAACTCCTTCAAGTGTCAGCCGCAGGCCGGTTAGCATGGTTTCTTGCATTTCGACCCGCCTGGTAATCCTGGTTTGATCCACGGTGGCAGGGGAAACAGGAAAATGGGTATTGGGAATCTCGCCATCAGGAATTGTAGCATTCGACTGCAGGCGCTCAATATAGGTCTTGATCCGCAGGACGTCAGCTACGCGCAGACCACCGGCAGAGCCATGCGCTCCAGCACCAAAACCAAGATAGGGCTGGTTACGCCAATAGGTCAAATTGTGGCGGCACTGCCAGCCTGGCTGTGCCCAATTGGAAATCTCATACTGTTGATAACCCGCTACTTCAAGCGCTTCGCCCGCCCATTCGTACATATCGGCTGCCACATCGGGATCGGGTATGGACAGGATCCCATGCTTCGCCCAGCGGCCATAAGGTGTGCCATGCTCCACCGTCAGGGCGTAAAGGGAGAGATGTTCCGGGTGGAGTCCAAGGATTAATTTAACAGATGCCTGCCACTGGTTCAGGGACTGCTCCGGAAGGCCGAAGATCAGGTCCAGGTTCAAATTATCGAACCCTGCGAGACGGGCCCAGGTGACCGCATCAATCACGTCATAATAATCGTGGATGCGTTCCAGTTGGCGGAGTTCTTCGGGATGGGTCGATTGGACTCCCAGGCTGA
>CAISEG010000117.1 GCA_903884265.1 uncultured Anaerolineales bacterium
GAAAGGAAGACGGCGGTGCCAATCCCGAAAGGAATGGCGATCAGCATAGCGCCCAGCGTCACAATGAGCGAGCCGGTGAGAAGGGGCAGGATACCGAAATGGTTTTCGATGGGATACCAGCGCGTGGTAAGCAGGTCACTGAGCTTAACCTCAGCCAGGGCGGGGAGGCCTTCACGCAGGAGGAAGAAGAAGATCAGGATCACAAAAACAATCGCCGAATAACCGCAGGTCTTTATGACCGCGGTGAGGATGGTTTCACGCCAATTGAGGGATCTATGCATAGAACTCCGCGCGCCTTTTCCTCAGGAAATGGGGTGGGGAATGGTTATTTAATCGGCACAAAGCCCAGATCAGCCACGATGGCCTGAGCCTCGGGAGAAAGGATCCAATTGATGTAGTCCTTGATGGCACCGGCCGGTTGGCCGGCGGTATACATATACAGGTCGCGAGCCACCGGGTAGGTGTTATCGTTGACCGTCGCGATGGATGGGATGACATATGGCCCGCCGGCATCCCTGGAAACCGCGATCAAGCTGTCCATCAAGTCGGGTGGAATATATCCAAGCCCGTCGTAACCGATGGCATTAGGGTTTTGGCGCACTTCATTGATGATGCCTTCGGATGAGGGCAGCAGGAGTGTATCCGTGGAAAAAAGGGTTTTATTGCTGCTGTCGCCCAGGCGAATCACGGTTTGCAGGAAATAGACATGCGTGCCAGAGTTGGTCTCGCGCGAAAGCCGCACAATCGGCCGATCCTCGCCGCCGAGCTCTGACCAGTTGTTGATCCTGCCGCTGTATATGTCGGAGATCTGCTGGAGGGTCAACTTCCGGACCGGGTTCTCCGGATTAACGACGACGGCAATGGCATCCCGGGAGACCACAAACTTGACCGGTGTGATCCCGTTGGCCTCGGCTTGTTTTATTTCATCGTCCGTCATGGCACGCGAGGCATTGGCGATGTCCACCGTCCCATTGACGAGAGCGGCAATCCCGGTCCCGGAGCCACCGCCGGTAACCGATAGGCTGACAGCGGGAACTTCAGCCTGGTAACGTTCCGCCCAGGCCAGGGCAAGATTGACCAGTGTGTCGGAACCTTTATTTTGGATGTAGGCAGACACCTTGACGGGCGAGGACTGCAGGTTGGAACTACCTCCGCAGGCGGTCAATACGACCAGGAGGAGGGCAAGAACACACTGGGGAACTTTCATCGCCCAAAATTATAGCCGATAATTCCCGGCGGTATCTGCCTCTATTCGGGTAAAATAACCGCTGTGACTGATCCTCTTGTTTTCACCATAACCAACCTGGATTTCTATTACGGGGAAAAACTTGCCCTGAGCAAAATTGGCATGGAAATCCTGCGCCGCAAGGTCACCGCGTTGATCGGACCTTCGGGCTGCGGCAAATCCACCTTCCTGCGCTGCCTGAACCGGATGAACGACACCATCCCCGGCACGCGGGTTGAAGGGAAAATCCAGCTCGAAGGGCGCGACATCTATGCTCCCGATTACAACGTGGCCGAACTGCGCCAGCGGGTGGGGATGGTCTTCCAAAAACCGAACCCGTTCCCCCAGTCTGTGTACGATAATGTCGCCTTCGGCCCGCGCGTGCTGGGCATGGTACAGAACAAAGCCCAATTGGATGAGATCGTGGAACACAGCCTTAAAGATGCCGTTCTCTGGGACGAGGTCAAAGGGGATCTGAAAGCCAATGCCCTGGGATTCTCGCTCGGCCAGCAGCAGCGGATCTGCATTGCACGCGTCCTGGCTGTCAAGCCAGATGTGGTCCTGTTCGATGAATCCACATCAGCCCTCGATCCCATCGCCACCGGTGGCATCGAAGACTTGATCTCAGAGCTTAAGAAGAATTA
>CAISEG010000118.1 GCA_903884265.1 uncultured Anaerolineales bacterium
CAACTTGGAACTATCCTGCCAGAACCCACCGCTTAACTTCTTTGATAGCGAGCGGCCCGTCTTTACCCATTCCCGCTTTCTGCCAGGCTCCATCGTGGAAGACAGTATCCTCAAAGATGTGCTATTGGCCGATGGTTGCCAGATCCAACAAGCAGAGATTACCCATTCGGTCATCGGCGTTCGCAGCATCATTGCTGCTGGGACCAAGATCAAAGACAGCATTTTGATGGGCGCGGACTACTACCGGGTTGACGCTGATGCTGATCCGGCGAAACCGCCCATCGGTATCGGGCCAAGATGCCACATCGAATGTGCCATCATTGACAAAAACGCCCGCCTGGGCGCAGATGTAGTCATCCGGCCTTTCCCATCAGGCACGGAAATTTTAAATGAGAATTGGGTTGTCCAGGATGGAATTGTGGTCATCCCGAAAAACGGGGTACTCCCCTCCGGCACAAAAATCGGACCTTCAGCCTGATCCCAGTTCAAGATCCGTTAATTCACTTTTGGAGATTGATTTTGATGAAAAAAAATACCCCCCAGGAAAACACCGCTTCTCCGACGCCTGAACCCTGGCACGCTCTATCAAAGGAGGAAGTTCTTAGGCACCTGAAAGTCGGCGAGAATGGACTGACCGGTGCAGAAGCTGCCGAACGAATAGCCCAATACGGCCCCAACCAACTGACCGAGGTGCCCCGTCCCGGCTTCCTGCAGCTTCTCTGGGAGCAGTTCAATAATTTCATTGTTATACTGCTCATCGTGGCTTCCATTGTTTCTGCCCTCCTGGGCGAGTGGGTGGATGCCTCTGCGATCATTGCCATCGTCCTGTTGAACGCCATCATGGGTATTATTCAGGAAAGACGGGCCGAAGAAGCGTTGGCAGCTCTGCAGAAACTGGCCGCGCCCGAAGCGCGCGTCCTGCGGGATGGTCATCGCATCACCATTTCCTCGCGGGATCTCGTATCGGGCGACATTGTTTTCCTGGAGGCCGGCAATCATATCCCGGCTGATATGCGTCTTCTGGAAGTAGCCAACCTGCAGGTTGATGAGGCGGCCCTGACCGGCGAATCGCTCACAGTGCAGAAGAATGCCGCAATGAAATTAGAGGAAAATATCCCGCTGGGTGACCGCAAGAACAGCGCCTATATGGGTACCATGGTCACGTACGGACGCGGGCACGGCGTGGTCATTGCCACCGGCATGCACACCCAGCTCGGCTTGATCGCCAAGATGCTCGAGAGCGTTGACCAGGAAGAAACTCCATTGCAGAAGCGCCTGGACCAGCTCGGCAAGACCCTTGGCTGGGCATCTCTGGCCGTCTGCGGAATTGTTTTCATCGTGGCCGTCATCGAGAACACGGATCTGGGACTCCTGACAGCCGCGGGGGGCGGGATCCTTGCGTATCTTCAGGTCGCCAAGACCGAACTGGTTAAATTCTTTATCGTTGCCGTCAGTCTGGCCATCGCTGCCGTCCCGGAAGGCTTACCTGCCGTGGTAACCATCAGCCTGGCACTGGGGATGCGTGAGATGATCCGCCGTCATGCTCTGATCCGCCGGCTCGCTTCGGTGGAGACGCTCGGCTCAGCTACAGTGATCTGCTCCGACAAGACCGGTACCCTCACCCAGAATGAAATGACGGTCACGCGTGTATGGGTGGATGGGTTGTTTGTCGCTGTAACCGGCTCGGGGTACTCCCGGCGGGGCGAGTTCCAGGTGGACAGCAAATTGGTGGACCTGCAGCAATACCCCGGTGTTGGAACCGCTCTTTGGGTGGGGGCGCTCAATAACGACGCCCAGCTCGAGACAGTCGAGGAAGACGACCAGTCTTACCGGATTGTAGGCGACCCAACCGAAGGAGCGTTGTTGATCGCAGCGGCCAAGGCGGATGCCTACCATGTGGAATTGCACAAGGCCTATCCGCGCGAAGACGAGGTACCCTTCGACTCGGAACGGAAACGCATGGTCACCATCCATGACATCCACCAGCCGAACTCACAGGACGTTTCTCCGTTCACGGATACCAAATTAACCGGCTGGAATGTGATTGCCGTCAAAGGCGCACCCGACCTGGTGGTTGACTTGTGTACTAGCTATCAGACAGTCAATGACAAGACCAAACCAATGAACGATGCTACCCGTCAATGCATCCGGGATGCCAACGACTCCATGACCCAGGATGCCTTGCGCGTGCTGGGAGTGGCCTACCGCGTGGTGGAGAATGCCCCGGATGCCAATACTGTCCCAGTGGACGAACTGGAGAAGGATCTGGTCTTTGTCGGCCTGGTGGGAATGATCGATCCGCCTCGTGGAGAAGTAAAACACGCCATGGAGAAAGCCGCCCACGCTGGCATCCGCACGGTAATGATCACCGGCGACTACCCGAACACCGCCCGGGCGGTGGCCCTAGAAATCGGGCTTTTACGGACCGGTCACGAGGTGTTAACCGGCGCGGACTTAGACCGCATGAGCGACGACGCCCTGAAAAACGAGATCGAGCTGGTAGATGTTTTTGCCCGTGTCTCCCCCGAGCATAAAATGCGCATTGTGGATGCCTTGCAGGCTAAAGGCGAAGTGGTAGCCATGACCGGCGACGGCGTCAACGACGCCCCGGCCATCAAACGAGCTAACATCGGCGTAGCAATGGGTATCACCGGCACTGATGTGGCCAAGGAAACGGCCGATATGGTGCTGACCGACGACAATTACGCCAGCATTGTGGACGCGGTGGAGCAGGGACGTGTGATCTACAGCAATATCCGCAAGTTTGTCTACTACCTTCTCTCCTGCAATGTGGCCGAAATCCTGATCATCTTCCTGGGAACGCTAATTACAAAGAACTCCCCGTTGACAGCCATCCAACTACTCTGGCTGAACCTGGTAACCGATGGCGCGCCAGCTCTGGCGCTCGGTACCGAGAAAGGTGACCCGGATATCATGTCCCAGGCGCCGCGCCCGCCCAAGGAGCCCATCATCAACCGGTTCATGCAGATCGGCATCTTCACCCAGACCATCGCAATCACATCTGTAAGCCTGGCGGCGTATTTCATCGGACTGAAATTGTTTCCTGCCCACATCGAAGCAGCCGAGACAATGGCCTTCGTAACCCTTTCAGCCTCCGAGTTGTTCCGGGCCTTCACTTCCCGTTCGGAGCGTTTTCCCCTGCTTAAGATTGGCGTCTTCAAGAACCGCAATATGAACCTTGCCTTCCTATCGTCGATGGCTCTGCTACTTGGTGTTGTTTATCTCCCCGGGTTGAACAACGTTTTCAATACAGTGACACTTGGCTGGGAACAATGGGAGATCATTCTGCCGCTCCTGCTGATCCCATCGGTTGTGGCAGAGATTGTCAAGTTTTTTGCCTCCTGGAAGAAATAGTCCCGAACCTGCTTTACAAAGACGGGCGATGTAACCGCATCGCCCGTCTTTGTTTAATCCCATTGTACGGGTGATTAACCCGCTTTGAGACCAACAGCCTGATGAATGATGGTCAACAAAACGCGCAGATTGGGGATGGTGGAGGCGGACGCGCTAGCCCCACTGAACCAGCCGCCATCTTTCCTGGAGACTTTTAAAACCCCCTGGTGAATGGAAACCTCCTTCACATCCTTCCAAGGATAAGCCTTCTTCCCAATCGTAATCTCCATTTTACTGACGGCTACCGGTCCGAAGACAACAGCCTGTCCAGTGTTGAATTGGTCGGCTGCACGCCCATAAAGAAGCGGGAAGATATTCTCTTCAATAAACTTCGCCAGTTCCTCAACTTTTGCGATGGAATTGGAAATCACCAGACGCTGGTTCTGACGGTTGGATAACGTGTAGACATGGCTTGTGCCAGTGTAAATCCCGTTGGTGTAATGGCGCGTGATGGCAGAGGTCATTGAGAGCATATCCTCCCAGGGCCAGACCTGGAGGCCTTTGCGGTCGTTATAGGCGAACCCGCGCTCGTAGGCTGCCACACCTTTTTTCCAGTTAGCAAACGCACCCCAGCCTGCCAGCAACCCAAGTGCAAAGAGGAAAAAGGCGATTCCCAGCGGGCCGATGAGCTTATCGTCAATCATGGCTGGGCCATGCTGGCGATAAGCCACATAAGTGTCGTAAATTCCAAATAAAAAAACCAGCAGCGCGCCGGCGAATAATAATAGGAACATCACCAGGTACCCCCAGCGGTTCCACTTCCTGACCGGGAAATAACTGCGTGAGGCACCCAGGCCAATGACCGGGAGATAGGCGTCGGGAATTTGTGGGTTGTCCATGGGCACTCCTCCAGCTTCTCGTAAAAAGGTTGCAGAGGCGACTTTATCAATCCTGCAGGGAGCAGCCGGGTTTTGAAAAAATACCAACAACTTAGGCCATACCCGCGATCTGGTACAAAAGACCGGGCAAGGAAAGCCCGGTCAGGATCTTTATTTAGACAGGCGGCAGGTTGCGCTTGATAATGTTATACATCCCCAGTGCTTTGACCGCCCCCTCCACCACACAGGTTGACGGGTTGTCGACCAGGTAAGCGGGGATGCCGAGGGCTTTCGTCAGCAGTTTATCGAAGCCGCGCAGCATTGCTCCACCACCGCATAAGGCCACACCCCGGTCAATGATATCGGAAACCAGTTCAGGCGGCGTCTTCTCAAGCACGCGGCGACAAGTCTCAATAACCTGCTTGAGCGGCTCTTGAAGCGCTTCGACCACCTCACCAGTGGTGATCGTAACCGGGCGCGGCAAGCCGCTAACCTGGTCCTGCCCCTGGACTTCCAAACCTTCCTCTTTGTCCTGCGGGATGGCGGCACCGATCTTGATCTTCAACTGTTCAGCAGTCTGCGGGCCGATGATAACCCCGTATTTTTTCCGTACATAACTAACGATGGATTCGTCCATCTGGATCCCGCCAGAACGCATCGTTTCGGCAGCAACAATTCCATACATCGAAATGACCGCAGCCTGCATAACCCCACCTCCGAGGTTGATGATCATGTTCCCGGATGGCGAGCCAATCGGCAAGTCCACACCAAGGGCAGCTGCCAGAGGCTGCTGGATGAGATAAGCATCGCGGCTGCCAGCTTGGAGAACCGCTTCATGGACAGCGCGCGATTCCACACTGGTGACACCATACGGAACGGTGATCATCACACGCGGGCGGAAGACACGCATGGGTCCGCTGACGTTGCGAAGCAGGTGATGCAGGAGGGCCTCGGTGATCTCATAGTCTGCCACCACCCCGTTCTGGAGGGGATGGGCAACCTCAATGGTTTCATCGGAGACGCGCCCCTGCATTCCCTGGGCTTCCTTGCCGAGGGCAACAATTTTTTGCTCTGCAATGACGATGGCCACAATAGTCGGTTCATCCACAAGAATACCGCTGCCATCGGCTATGCGAGTCTGGATGGTGCCGAGGTCTATTCCCAGGTCTTTTGAAACAGAGAACTTGTTAGTCATTTATCATCTCGATTCGGGTCATTCAGTGATGCGTGGAGGTTTGGCAGGTGTGTGCCGGTAGCGTTTGACGGCATCCAGGCGCAAGTTGGACTTGCGCAATGCGGCTTCCATTTTGATATAAGCATCCGAGTCAATTGGAACACCCTTGGCAAGGATCTCTTCAGCTCGCTTGCGAGCGGCCTCAGCACGGGCCACGTCGATCTCCTGGACATTTTCAGCGGCGTCTGCCAGAACCGTGACAATATCCGGCTGGACCTCGGCAACACCGCCAGCCACTGTAAAAATTTCTTCTTTTCCACCAGACCGCACTTTAATGATGCCGATTTTAAGGGTGGTCAGCAACGGGGCATGATGAGGCAGGATGCCCATCTCGCCGTCCATACCGGGGAGGACAACGATATCCACATCCCCTTCATAAACCATGCGGTCCTGGGACACAATCTCACATCGAATGGGCATATTTATCCGTTTGCAGGTTGGCAAGTAATAAAGTTGACACGCCGGTACGTTCGACCTTCGGGCGTGTAAACGCTAAGCAACCTTGGCCAGTTTCTCGGCCTTCTCACGCACATCTTCAATCGTACCGGCCATCATGAAAGCCTGCTCGGGCAGGTCATCACATTTGCCATCCAGAATCTCG
>CAISEG010000119.1 GCA_903884265.1 uncultured Anaerolineales bacterium
AAGGGGGTGCTTCGCGAAAGCCGCTTCGGCTAATTGTTTGTTCCTCTAAAAAAGAGAAACAAACAAATGCCATTTGGCGAGAATCCATGAGAGGGGTCCTTCATATACAACCATGCCCACAGGGACAGATTATTTGAAGTACTCGCTCCAGAGCAAATCAAACAAATAACCCCCTTAAACGACGAGGGTGCGGGGCGGAAAGCGCCTGGCACAGCCCGAGCGATCCCATTTCCCAAGAGCGGGGACAAAGAGAGCCGCCCCTAAAACCCGGCTCTCCGAAGGGACAAGGCAATTGAGGATGGCTGGATGATTCAGTTGTTAAGGTTCTAAAGAAAACGGCAAGAAGGACACCTGACCGTCCCTTGCCGCATGTTTATTATAGCACAAATGTTCTAGTTTGCAACATGCCCATATGGTTTTATACAACCCTTGCGGAACCCCACATGTCCCTCAAGCAGGTGAGGTTTGGTTGTACAATAAGGTACACAGCAGGCAGCGAACCTGGAGGAATTTGATGGCAGGGAAAGCAAAAAGCAACGGGGCGACACTGGATTTCGAAACGCAGTTATGGGCGGCGGCGGACAAACTGCGCGGGCACATGGATTCATCGGAATACAAGCACGTGGTGCTGGGGCTGATCTTCCTGAAATACATCTCCGATTCGTTCGAAGAAGTTCACACGCAACTGCTCAAAGAAAAAGACGCCGACCCCGAAGACCGGGACGAGTACCTGGCAAAGAACGTATTCTGGGTGCCGAAGGAAGCGCGCTGGCCGTTCCTGCAGGGCAAGGCGAAACAGCCGGAGATCGGGAAATTCCTGGATGACGGGATGCTGGCGATCGAACGGGACAACCCGGTTTTGAAAAACATCCTACCAAAGGACTTCGCGCGCCCGACGCTGGATAAAACACGCCTGGGGGAGTTGATCGACCTGATCAGCGGGATCGGGCTGGGAAGCAAAGAGCAGAAAGCCAAGGACGTGCTCGGGCGGGTGTACGAGTATTTCCTGTCGCAATTCGCGAGCGCGGAAGGCAAGAAGGGCGGAGAGTTCTACACGCCGCAGTCAGTGGTGCGGGTTCTGGTTTCGATGCTGGCGCCGTATAAGGGACGCATCTTCGATCCGTGCTGCGGATCGGGGGGGATGTTCGTACAAAGCGAGAAGTTCGTGGAAGCGCACGGCGGGAGGGTGGACGACATTGCGGTGTACGGGCAGGAAAGCAACCCGACCACCTGGAAACTAGCGAAGATGAACCTGGCGATCCGGGGAATCACGAGCGACCTGGGCAAGGAAAACGCGGATTCGTTCCATAAAGACCTGCATCCCGACCTGAAAGCGGATTTTGTGCTCGCCAACCCGCCGTTCAACATGAGCGATTGGGGCGGGGACAGGCTGCGCGAGGATAAACGCTGGAAGTACGGCGCGCCACCGGCAGGCAATGCCAACTATGCGTGGGTGCAGCATTTCATCCATCACCTGGCACCGAACGGCACAGCGGGATTCGTGCTGGCGAACGGGAGCATGTCGTCGAATACATCGGGGGAAGGCGAGATCAGGAAGGCTATTATTGAAGCAGACCTGGTGGATTGCATGGTGGCGCTGCCGGGACAGTTATTTTATTCGACGCAGATCCCGGTGTGTTTGTGGTTTATTACAAGGAATAAGGCAGGCGGCCCAAGCCAGGGCGACCCAAGCCAGGGCGACCCATTGGGTCGCCCCTACGGACGCGATAGAGGCGGGGAGACGCTGTTCATCGATGCGCGCAAGATGGGGAGGCTGGTTGACCGGGTGCATCGGGACCTGACGGAAGAGGATATTGCGAAGATCGCGGGGACGTATCATACGTGGTGTGGAAAGGGCGAGGTTGGAAAGGGCGAAGTTGGAAAAGGCGAGATTGGAATGGGCGATGCCACCAAAACGGGCGATATCAATATAACGGGCGATGCCACCAAAACGGGCAATATCAATATAACGGGCGAGTCAGTGACTCGCCCCTACGAGGATGTGGCGGGGTTTTGCAAGGCGGCGACATTGGAAGAAATCAAGGAACAAGGATATGTGCTGACACCGGGACGGTATGTAGGGGCGGCGGCATTGGAACAAGACGACGAACCGTTTGAAGCAAAGATGATGCGATTGACGAAGGTCCTGGAAGCGCAATTTGAAGAGGGCGATAAGTTAGAAGAAAAAATTATAACGAAACTGCGAAAGATTTCTACATGAAAGATTGGAAACGATTCTCCGTTGCCAATTTGGTATTAGAGGATATCCTATTCATTGGCGATGGTTACCGTGCCAAGAATGTAGAATTGGCTAATCACGGAATACCATTTGCACGTATAAGCAACATTAATGATGGTTTCCATTTTGAAGATGCAGATCGATTTCCAGAAAAAGATTTACATAAAGTGGGAAATAAAATAAGCCAGCAAGACGATATAGTATTTACATCAAAAGGAACTGTAGGGCGATTTGCGTTTGTTCGGAAAGATATTCCCAGATTCGTCTATTCGCCACAATTATGCTTTTGGCGTGTCTTAAATTCTCAAATTATAGATCCTCAATTTCTCTTCTTTTGGATGCTAGGACGAGAATTCTACTTACAAATTATTGGAGTAAAAGGGCAAACTGATATGGCGGATTATGTAAGTCTTGCCGATCAGCGAAATATGCACATAACCCTTCCTCCTCTCCCCGAACAACGGGCCATTGCAGAGATTCTCGGCGCGCTGGATGACAAGATCGAACTCAACCAGCGGATGAACGCGACGCTCGAGTCCATGGCACGGGCAGTGTTTCGACAGTGGTTTGTGGACAATGAGGAAGCACAAGATTGGGAAGAAAAATCACTTGATGAAATTGCCAATTTCTTAAATGGATTAGCTTTACAAAAATTTCCAGCCGAAGGCAATGATTATTTACCCGTAATAAAGATCTCACAATTGCGAACAAACGATACTAAAGATGCAGATAGAGCCAGCATAAAAATACCGCCTCAATATATTATTGAAGATGGTGATA
>CAISEG010000120.1 GCA_903884265.1 uncultured Anaerolineales bacterium
GAGAATAGATATTCTGCCCGGTCAGGATGTTCTTATAAAGACTGGCATTGAATATTTGCCGACTGAGGGTGGTCAATAGAACCGCCAGGATTGCCGTGATCACGAAAAGCATGGCAAATATGGAACCAAGAACCTTCGCAAAAACTGTAAAAAATTTGCGCATGGTTTATTCTTTCCCGGCACTAAATAACAACAAGAAGTGCTTATCTTTTTTTCACCAAATAGAGGGGCAGGTTGTTGAAATGTCTACCTATAAAGTCTCACGGGTTATTTTCCTTCGCTTGCGATTTCAACATAATCCAGCGTGATGGTGTTCTCCAGCGACCCACCCAGCAGGAGGATGAGTTCCGAGGAGCAATCAGCTTTTTCTTCAGCATCACGGCGACTCCAAGTGCGGCTTTTAATTTCAAGATAGTAGCCCAGGCCAGGGGTTTCGATTCGGTCCAGGTTGATATAAAACTCCTCGTTCTTGTAGCGCACCAGCCAGCGCTGGCGATCTTTGTCGACTGCGGTCTCACTGGCCGGTTTGAAATATTCGCGGTAGAAGCGCAGGCTGTTGGTTGCCGGGGCGAAGTAGCGGATGCGGCTCAGGAGCACATCGTGGGCGAAATCGCCTTCGCGGGAAGGACCAATGAGGGTCAAGCGGCCGCGCACGCCGGTGATCTGTTCCCCATCATCCACCATTTCGTCTTCACGATAACGCAGCCAGCCCTGGGCCGGGTCGGAAAAGGTGAAATAGATGTCGTGCTGGTGGTAATGCTTTTTAAGCAGGACTTCGATCTCGCTTTTCTTGAGGGCTTTCAATACGGGAGCCGGGTCGCTCAACTTGACCTTGACCTGGACTTCGAAAGATTCTTCTTCTGCGGAGCCGCCCAGCGCCACCAGTTTCGAGAAGACTGACTGTTCACGGGCTATCAGGAAGATATCAATTTTCCGGGCATATTCCTGCGCAGCGGCAGTTAATTCGTTTTCCTCGATGGTAAGGAGCTCACGGTTGTGCATTAACCATTTGCCGTTGACCATTACATCACTTACATCGGTGGCCTTCCCTGCATAGACCAGTTGGGAGTAGATATTATCGACGTTATGGCGGAAGCGCGGGGAATTATGCAGTGGGGAGATATCCACCAGGATCAGGTCGGCGCGTTTGCCCGCTTCGAGCGACCCGGTGATATGTCCGAGGTGCATTGCCCGCGCCCCCAGGCGGGTGGCCATCTTCAGTGCAGTTGCCGCCGGGACAGCAGTCGGGTCGTTGCTGACGGTTTTCGCTACGAAGGCTGCCAGACGCACCTCTTCGAACATGTCGAGATCGTTATTCGAGGCCGCTCCGTCCGTCCCGATGCCCACGTTCAAACCAAGATCCAGCATTTTCTGGACTTGGGCAAAACCGGAAGCCAGTTTCAAGTTGGAGGATGGATTATGGGACACACCCGCTCCTGCATGGAGCAGGGTACGCATCTCGCCCTCGTCAATATGGATGCAGTGGGCTGCCAGGACTTTAGCGTCGAACAGGCCTTGTTTTTTTACATAAGGAACAACCGGCATTCCATTTTCCCGGCGCATGTTTTCCACTTCCAGGGCAGTCTCGGCGATATGCGTATGCAGTGGTACGTCAAACTCGGCAGCCAGTTGTGCGGTGGCGCGCAGGATCTCGGGAGTACAGGTGTAGGGGGCATGCGGGGCAACCGATGGGGTGATCAGCGAGTGACCTTTCCAATGTTCGATGAAATCACGCGCCGCGGCGAGAGAATCTTCGAAGGAGACTGCATCCGGTGAAGGGAACTTGAGCACGGTCTGGGAGCAAACGGCGCGCAGGCCTGCCTCGGCAGTGGCTTTGGCCACATTTTCCTCGAAGAAATACATATCCGCAAAGCAGGTTACGCCGGTGCGGATGAGTTCGGCGCAGGCCAACTGGGTACCCAGCCGAACGAACTCAGGTGAGACAAACTCACGCTCCACCGGCCACATGTACCCCTGCAACCAGACGTCCAGGCGCAGATCGTCGGCCAGGCCGCGCATCAATGTCATCGGGACATGGGTGTGGGCGTTGACCAGGCCCGGCATCAACACCTTGCCGCCACAGTCCACCACTTGCGCGGCGATGAAGGCTTTACGGACATCGGCCTCGGGTCCCACAGCGAGAATGCTGTCCCCGCGAACGGCCACAGCGCCGGGCTCGAACTGGTGCATTTCCTCGTCCATGGTTAGGACGATGGCATTGGTGAGAAGAAGATCGGCAGATTTGGTCATTCGCTCTCCTTGAATTGTTGCTATTCTCCGTGATAAGGCGTTAAGTGCGCATTTTGCAAAGGCTTATGAATTTACCGCTTCCAATTCAATAAAACATCCAATACTTTAAGATTCATTTCGTAATCAGTGTGGGTGTGATCGGACAATTCCACATCCAGGGCGGCAATGCCTCTTTCGTTGGCCCAATCGGTGAAACCGCCCGTGTAGACACACCCAATGTTAATGGGCGGGTAGGAGTAAGTTGTCACGGCTGCAACGGCTTTTGCCAACCGGATGGAATAATCATCGGGCGGCAGACCCCCTGCGAAGATGCCCAGCGCCGCGCTGTGGTAATTGATAATGGCGTCGATCGGATGGGCTTCGATGAATGCCGCCAGCGCTTTCGTCTCCGGCTCCGACATGGGGCTGGCTCCGCCGGTAACATAAGTATAAGTCCAGCAGTTATCGCGCGGCCAGTCTTTCTGCCAGTTGGCGTCCCAATTTCTGTTCAGGTCAACATTGTTGGCGTTGGGTCGGCCAGGATAGGTATGTGAGCGGGCTTCGCCGTCGGGGTTCAGGTCGCGTAGGATGTAAAGGGTCACATTCGCCGGGACGATTTCGGGGTGTTCCTGGAGATAAGTGATCAGCAGGTCAGCCAACTGGATGGTATTGACTTCACTACCTCCATGCATCCCTGCCACGATCATCCGTTCGGTCGGTCCGGTGCCAAAACGGTAGACTTCCAGCGGACGGTTCTGGACCGAGTAGCCGATGACGATCGGCCCCTCGCTGAAAGGGATAGGCGTGAGCGTTTCAGAGGGGGTAAAAGTGGGGGTGAAGGATTCGGTGAAGGTTGGCGTTTGGGTACTTGAGGCCGTGAATGTGGCCGTGAAAGTTGGGGTCAAGGTAGGTGTATTTGTATTGGTAAAGCTGGGCGTAGGGCTGATGAAGTATGCCCGTACCGAGGAGTTTGAAGACAGCAACCAGGCGGCTACGATCAGGATGCCAACCACTAAGTTGAGGATCCAGAAACCGGCCACCCACCGTCCCAGTGTTTTAGTTGAAGATGCGGGCATTAGGCTATTTCCTGTGCGCTGCGGCGCAGACCGTCCAGTGCCATGTTAACAGCCCACCGCCTGGCATTCCCGGGGTGGCCGCCGTAGGTGAGATGACGCTCAATCTTTCCGGATGGAGTGATAAGGATGATGGCGATGTCTTGTTTTTCACCCTCCTGGGAATAAGCAACGCCTAGCGCGGCAGACGCCAGATACTGCTTGCGGATGGATTCCGTCCCATTGGAGAGTGCTTCGGTCAGGATCTGCTGACTTTTTCCGCCTCGATAGACTGGATTCCCTGATCGTTCAAAACGTACCAGTAGAGCACCATCCAGGTTTACTTCTAGACAGGCCAGGGTCCAGCCGTGCCGCGCAAGGGCTCTGAGACTGATGCTTTCCAATGTATCGTCGTCAGCACCAAGGATATTGTCTCCCAGCCGGGTGAGAATGTCCTTTTCCACGGCAGCGATCATCCGGCCAGCCTCGATTTCTGTCTCAGCTTTGGCTGTGATGCGGATGTCGACCACTCCGGAGTGGGCGGTCAGGCCAACGGTCGGGTTGGCGAGTGTTTCCAGGTCACCGATATGGTCGTCGATCAGCCCTTCGCCAAGCCCGCTGACATGCAGCGTGCGGATCTTCAGCACTGTGTGGAGGTCGAAATGTTTTTGCAGGTAAGGAACGACCGCATCGGTTAGGAGTGTTTCCATTTCACGGGGTACGCCAGGCAGGGCAATGACCACCTTGTTTCCCCCTCCCGCTTGCGGGAGAGCAGGCAGAGGTGAGGGCGGGGGAACTTCCACAATGAAAGCAGGGGCGGTACCGACCGGGTTTTCAATGATGGTGGCGCCTTGGGGGATATAAGCCTGGCGCTTCTGGTTTTCGGTGGGAGTGCGTCCATAAAGTGCGATGCGGGCGGAGATCTGCTCCCAGAGTTCCGGGTGAAATTCGAGGTCAACTCCGGCGAAATCGGCAATGGCTTGACGAGTGGGATCGTCTACTGTGGGGCCGAGACCACCGGTGGTGATGACGATATTAGAGCGTCCCAACGCCTGCCTAACAGTTTCGACGATGCGCCCGGCATTGTCGCCGATGGTCTGTGTCCGGAACAAATCGATACCCAGGCCGCGCAATACCCGGGCAATGAAACGTGTATTGGTGTCGGCGGTTTCACCGAGTAGGAGTTCGGTACCAATGGCGATAATCTCTGCAGTAGGCATGGTAAGGTGGATTATACAACAGGGGCGGTACAAGCCGTCCCTGTTTGCCAGTCGCTAAGGAGAAAGATGGAGTGCATCGAATAAGGCCTGGCGAGGAATGTAAAATGTTTTGTCGGGCATCTGGACTGCCACCAGCTCGATCGCGGCGATAACCTGGTTTGTCATATCATAGGCTTTCACGGGATTGGGCACCGGACTGAGCAGGGGAATCCCGGCATTCAACAGGGTCGAACTGGCTACCTCTGTCTCACTGGTGCAGGATGGACCGATCACCGCGGCCAGGGATGAGTTTGTGGCGAATTCGGTGGCAGCGATCTGGGCGCTCTCTGCAGTGCAATCCGTGTCATGGCGGATGATCTGGATCGGGTGGCCCAGGATTTCACCTTTGTCTGACAGTGCCTTTTCTACGCTCTGGAGCGATTCGGCTCCAGCCGGACCCTGTTCGCCGCTGGTGGCCAGGATGGTGCCTATGACAACCGGGCTGCCGGGAGAGATTTCCAGGCAGCCCAGCGGGTCGGTGCATTCGGATGATACCGCACCGCACGAGACCATCAGCAAGCTGACGATCAATAAAGCTGTGGTGGCGGTCAAACGCCTTTTCATCGTTTACTTATTATGCCTGTAAAGCAAAGTCTTGTGGATGCGGGAGTCAGTATTCCGGATCGGGAGACACCAGAAGAATCGTCAATTAATGAGGAAAGGTTTTGTTCAACCACTCGGTTGGGTTGACCTGGATGCCATTGACCCACAGATCCCAGTGAACGTGCGGGCCTGTCACGCGCCCGGTGGCGCCGATCTTACCGATCAATTGACCGGCAGTAACTTGGTCGCCGACGGAAACGTAAATTTCCGCCTGGTGAAACAATCCGCTGTAAACTCCCTGGCCGTGGTCAATGATGGTGGCGTTGCCACGCACGGTTTCGAGGCCGGTGAACACGACC
>CAISEG010000121.1 GCA_903884265.1 uncultured Anaerolineales bacterium
GGAATGAAGCCTCACTGGCTTACGCCGCTGCCTTCCGGTCAGTACTCGCCCTGGAACTCCAGCCGGGCGAACTCAGTCTGCAAGAAAAAACACGCGCCGGGCAACTGGTTCTCGCCAAATACAACTCCCCTGAGTGGAACCAAAAAACAAAAAGTTGAAGGCACTATGCCTTCAACTTTTATTATCAGATATATTCCCTTTTACGGCGAGGGGGGCACGAAGTTAATCTGCTTGTATCCCAAGGTTTCAAAGAACCAGCGCAAATAGGTCTGGGCATTGGTGGTTGCCTGGTCGAGGATCCCATCTGCTATGGCGGCCTTGAGAATCTCCTGCTCGGCCACCTGGCGGACCTGGGTCTCCAGGGTCGGATCGCCGTTGGTGAACACACCTGTCACCCGATCGTAAACATACGACTTGTCGTTGTCAAGCGTCGCGGCCAGGATTTCCGTTGCCGGTAAGCGGACATTAAGCATCTCACCTACGAGCCACATATCTACCGCCTTGATCTTGCTCATGTCAATCCCGGCAATGACATAACCGTGCGCCACGAACAGTAAACGGTCTCCAAATAGGGGCCCAAGCAAGCCCTGGTTGACCTCTGCTGTAACCACTTTCTCGACAGTATAGCGAATCGTTTCCAGCCGGGCGAGCGATTGAACTTCATTGATGATTGTGACCGGGTCCGGAATGATCGTAGGCGTGGGGTGCAACAAGTCGGCAACCTGAGTTCCTAGTTCACGATTCGCCTGTTGTAAAGGATTCAGGGTGTTGTTGATGCTGGTGGTGACCAGTCTCCCCAGGAACCAGATAGCTGCAATACCCGTCAGGATCAGAATGATCCCGACAATGAATTTGGAAGAATGCAAAGAGCTTTTCTTGGACATGTCATGATTATAAAGGAGATATGAGTCATGTCACTTGCCATATTTGTTAATTAGAGCTATTATGGGAAAGTCGTTGGGGCAGATCCCCAAAATCCCAAATCTCACGAGAGGAGAAGAAGTATGAAAAAAGTTTTTGTGTTCGTTTCCTTAATGGTTGCAGCAGTTATGCTGCTGACAGCCTGCGGCACCGCCGCGACCCCCGAGCCGCCAACTGCTGTTCCTGCCACTGCAGTTCCCCCCACAGCAGTCCCGCCTACTGCAGTCCCGCCGACCGCAGAACCGACCGTTAATCCCCTGGGCACAGCCGCAGACCCGATCATCATGGCCCTTGCCCCCTCCGCTACCAGCCAGGAATTACAGGCCGGTGGAAATGCCATCGCTGCCAAGCTAACCGAACTGACCGGTTATAGCATCACGGTTGTTGTTCCGGCCAGCTATGCCGCCACGGTGGAAGCTCTCGGCTCCGGCCAGGCTCAAGTCGCCTTCCTGCCCATCCTGGCCTACATGAAAGCCAAGACCCAAGGATATGCTGATGTCGGCTTGGTAGTCCTCCGCAATGGCTCCGACCACTATGGTTTTCAGATCGTAGCCAATGCAAAGCGCAAGAACGCCGACGGCACCCCGATGTTCACCTCCTATTATGATGCCACCACCAAGACGAACACGGCGGATGCAGCCACTGCCCTGGCGCAGTTCAACGGCAAGCGCCCCTGCCTGGTCGAGCCTCTGTCCGCTTCCGGTTACGTGATCCCGCTGGGTGTGCTGGCCAAAGCCGGCGTCACGGTTAAGACCCCGGTCCTCACCCAGGGCCACCCGCAGGTCATCAATGCCTTGTATTTGAGCCCAAAAGGCGAACTATGCGACTTCGGGGCCACCTATATTGATGCCCGCACAGCGGTCGCCAAAGCTTTCCCGGATGTCAACGATCAGGTACAGGTCCTTTACGTCTCTGACCCGATCCTGCCGAATGACAATGTCTCCTTCGCCACCAGCCTCACAGCGGATATGCGCCAGAAACTGACCGATGCTTTCGTCCAGCTCTCCAGCACCGACGACGGCAGAGCCCTGCTCAAGAGCGGCGGCTATGATATTGGTGGTCTGAAAATCGTTGACGACACCTTCTACGATGATTTCCGGGCTTACCTTGAAGCTGCTGGCTACGATCCTTTGACGTACAAATAAATATTTTCTATACAATCAGGGAGGGCATTTTGCCCTCCCTGATTTTTTTCCTGTGAGAATGACTATGCTGAAAATTGAAAACCTAACCAAAGTGTACCCCAATGGCACAGTGGCATTAAAGAATGTCAGCTTTGAGGTACCAGATGGTGAATTCCTGGTGGTGATCGGGCTTTCCGGTTCCGGCAAGTCCACCTTGCTGCGCTGCATAAACCGGCTGATTGAACCGACCGAAGGCAAGGTTTACTGGGACAAAACGGATATCACCGCCGCCTCGCCGACAGAATTACTTCACATCCGTCAGCATATCGGCATGGTATTCCAGCAGTTCAACCTGGTGAGACGTTCCAGCGTGATGACCAATGTCCTGTCAGGACGACTCGGATATGCCAACCCCTGGCTCAGCCTGTTGAATATCTGGCCGGAAGAGGAGAAAAGGAGGGCCATGCAGGCACTCGAGCGAGTGGGGATCCCTGATAAGGCTTACAGCCGCGCTGATACCCTCTCGGGCGGTCAGCAGCAGCGGGTTGGGATTGCCCGGGCACTTATGCAGGAGCCTAAATTCATCCTTGCGGACGAACCTGTTGCCAGCCTCGACCCTGTCCTGTCGCACTCGATCCTGCAATATCTCGAGCAGTTGAACAAGGAAGGGATTACCGTCATTTGTTCACTGCACTTCCTGGATCTTGTGCACCGCTATGCAACAAGAGTAGTTGGCCTCAAGGACGGATTAAAAGTATTCGAGGGTACCGCAACGGAAATCGACCGGGCCAAGTTCAAGGAAATCTATGGCGAGGAAGCACAGGAAGTGCGCGCCACCACGGTATGAGGGTGGAAATGAACAAAAAACATTCCCCAGTCCTCGCAGGAATACTCTCAACATTCATCCCCGGTTTGGGACAATTCTACGCCGGCCTTCGGTACCGCGGGGTTGCGGTCCTGCTGGGTATGCTGTTCACGAGTGGCATCGTTGCTTGGTATGGCAAACCGATCTGGTATCTTGCCCCGGTCCTTATCTGGTTATGGAATATCTGGGATGCCATCTGTGCTGCCAGACAAGGACGCACATTCTCGGTTCTACTCCCGATCCTCTTTGGATTTGTAGCCATGTTTGGGATCGGGCTGGCTGTGGTTGGGGTTGATTTCAGCAAAGCGGATATCAATCGCGCCATTGCAATCATGCGACCCATGTTCCACCCGGACTTCATCCAGAAGCGCGCTGAATCCAATCAAGCTTGGGTAGAGGTGATGGTCCCTTGCCTGCCCGGCCGAAGTGTAAGTGGGATAAATGAAGAGAATGGCAAAAAGGTCACAATCACGCCAACCTGTGCTGATATCGGTGAGGCCCTCACCATTACTGCCAGTGGGTTCTGGCCCAACACCGATGCGAACCTATGGTGGGAAGATCCCAGCGGCTCAGTTAAGATGATCGGACCGGGGGAGGCAGCCATGTTGGTGGCACACACTGACGGCTCCGGTACCCTCACTGCTTCATTCAAAGTTCCCACTACCGCCACAATAGCCGTCCCGGATGTTACCCAGTCACCGCCTCACCGGGTTTACCTGGAGCAGACCCGCCTTCTGGGAGGCTTCGAACTCTCCTATGTTGGAGGCCGGGTACTGCAAGGTGCTCTGCAGACCATTGGCATGGCTCTAATGGCCACCGCCCTGGCTATTCTGCTTGCCATTCCAGTCAGCTTTCTGGCCGCCCGGAACTTGATGAGTGGGAATCCCTTCACGTATGCCATTTACTTCATTGTGCGCACGCTCCTCAACATTTTGCGCTCCATCGAACCGCTGATCATTGCCATCGTATTTGTTGTGATCGTTGGGCTTGGACCGTTTGCAGGTGTACTGGCACTGGCAGTCCACTCGGTGGCTGCCCTTGCGAAACTGTACTCGGAAGTGATCGAAGGCATCGATCCAGGTCCCATTGAAGCCATTCGTGCCACGGGTGCCAACTGGGTCCAGGTTGTGCGCTATGCAGTCATCCCGCAGATCGTCCCACCCTTCACCGCATTCACTATCTATCGTTGGGACATCAATGTGCGCTCGGCAACCATCATCGGGTTTGTGGGCGGCGGTGGGATCGGCTTCTTGTTGATCGAGCTCATCCGGATCAACAATTTCCGGGGAGTGGGAGCCTTGTTCATTACAATTGCCGTGATCGTGATGCTGCTTGATTATTTCAGCGCAAAGATACGGGAAAGGCTGGTCTAATTATGGATAACCGCCCAACTCCCGGAAAAATCACCCTCAACATTATCCTGGGCCTGCTAATCGTGGCGGCTTTCGCTATCTCCTGGCGGGTCACTGATGTGGATTTTGTCAAATTGGCGAAAAACCTGCCAAATGGGAAGGACATCATCCTGGCCTTCCTGACGCCAGATTTCTTTACCCATGACAAGACTACCATCACTATCGAAACTCCCTTCCCAATCCCATGCGGCTCTGCCCCCGAGGCGGAGATCCCTTTGAGCGGACCGCGCCTCGTGCCAAGCATTATGTGTGCCGACCCGAAGGTCAAGTTCATTCTCGAAGGGTTCAACATGGCGCCCAATTCCGACGTAGTGGTTCGCTGGAATATGCCGGACGGGCGTGTCCTCACAGCTGTGCAGGCCACCACGGATGCCAAAGGCCATTTCACTTCGGAAGTGGAATCGCGTCCTATCGCTGCCGCCGTCAACGGTGTGGCTGCCAAGCTGGCAGTAGAAACTCTGACCTCCATCGGCAACCTGAAACCCAGCCAGGCTGCCCATGACGTTCTGGCGGCGATGTTTGTCACCTTCTTCATGGCACTACTTTCAACCACATTTGCAACCATCATCGCTGCACCGCTCAGCTTCCTGGCTGCCAGTAATGTCACCAAGCGTGGTCCGGTCGGAACGACCATCTATTACATTTCGCGGTCGGTCTTCAACCTGTTACGGTCATACGACCCGCTGGTTATGGCGACCATCTTCGGTTTCTGGTTGAGCTTTGGTTCCTTCCCCGGTTTCCTGGCACTCACGGTCGTGACAATCGCCTCGCTCGGGAAGCTTTTCTCCGAGGCCGTCGAAGGCATCGACAGTGGTCCGCTCGAAGCCCTGCAGGCCACCGGCGCCAACCGTTTCCAGGTGGTAGTGTACGGTATCATCCCCCAAGTTGTCCCGAATTTCATTTCTTTCATTATCTACCATTGGGATATCAACATCCGCATATCGACCATCATCGGATTTGTCGGGGGCGGCGGCATCGGTTACTACCTGAGCCAGAAGATAAACCTTCTCAACTACCACCAGGCTGGCACCGCCATCTGGGCGATTGTGATCGTGGTCTGGGCCATGGACTTTCTAAGTTCTGAAGTACGTAAACGGTTAACATAGGATCATTCTCGAACTTGAAACCCGCTTCCAGCTGGAAGCGGGTTTTTTTATTTATCACGAGAACGGCATTTGCATTAAGGTTACTTAAAAGCCTCTCTTTTTTGCATGGTAGAATACCGATTGTGCTAAAACGCATCCTTAAGATGTTTTTGAAAATTCTATTTATTCTTGCTGTTATTGGGTTTCTCATCCTGATCACCTCACGCCTGGTGACCGGTTTATATGCACGCCCGAGAATATTTTCAGCCCAAGATGTCCCGAACCGGCGCGTAGCGATCGTCTTTGGTGCGGGACTACTGCGCAACGGGATTGCCACCCCGGTCCTGCAAGACCGTGTCCAGACCGCCGCCAATTTGTATTTTTCCGGAAAAGTCGAAAAACTCCTGATGAGCGGAGACAACCGTTTTGTAGACTATAACGAACCGGCTGTGATGCGCCAGGTGGCCCTCTCGCTCGGCGTCCCGGAGGATGCCATCGTGCTCGATTATGCCGGCAGGCGCACCTACGACACATGCTACCGGGCGAAGGTTATTTTTGGCGTGAGCGAGGCCATCCTGGTAACGCAAGCCTTCCACCTTCCGCGCGCCATTTACCTCTGCAACAAGCTCGGGGTTGATTCGGTGGGCGTGGAAGCCGACCAACGGGTTTACAGAAAGTCTTCCGTGCTATACTGGAATACGCGTGAACTGCTCGCCTCTGCCGCCGCCCTGTGGGATGTGAACATTAGCCACCCTGTCCCCGTGCTGGGTGACCCGGAGCCAATATTTCCATGATTTCCTGAGAAGATTATGACCCGCGACGAAGCCCTTGCCCTTGTCCATGAATACGTCAAGAACGACAACCTTGTCAAGCACATGCTCTCAGTGGAAGCTGCCATGCGCTTCTACGCGGCAAAATTTAATGAGGATGCGGAAAAGTGGGCAGTCACCGGCCTGCTGCACGACTTTGACTGGGAAATCCATCCCACCCTCGAGGGCCACCCACTGGCTGGAGAACCCATCCTGCGACAGCGTGGCGTCCCTGATGATATTATCCATGCGGTAATGAGCCACGCCGACCATACCGGTGTGCCGCGCCAGACTCGCATGGAAAAGGCGCTCTACGCCTGCGATGAAGTGACCGGATTGATCACCGCTGTAGCTCTCGTCCGTCCGTCCCGTTCCCTGCTGGATCTGGAACCTTCGTCTGTTAAAAAGAAGTGGAAGGACAGAGCCTTTGCAGCCGGAGCCAACCGGGACGAGATCCAAAAAGCCGCGGCCGAATTCGGTATTGAACTTTGGGAGCATGTTGGAAATGTCATCACTGCCATGCGCAGGATCGCCCCAGAACTGGGATTGGCAGGGCTACCAATAGAAGGCCGAGGCGAATAAGCATTCTTTTACCGCAGACTGATGCCATTGGTTAACTTTTGTGGAGGCTAAAATGGTGGACCAACCTTTACAGGATACTGCCGTAGAAGGGCATAAAAGTCATGGGCGGCAGCTATCCGGCACCAGTCTTTGGATGGCACGGGGGGCTTTTTTTGTCATATTCTCGCTTGTCTTAATTTTTTTTCTTGTAGGTTTTCAAGATTTTGTTGCAAGTTGGAATGAGGGAGGTATTGGCGTTGCGATCCGCCAGGGTGCCGAAGAGAAA
>CAISEG010000122.1 GCA_903884265.1 uncultured Anaerolineales bacterium
TAGTGGTCGGCGAAGAATAGCTGGCAGGTGGAGTAATATCCTCGGCCAGCGAACAGGCGGAGAGGGCTATTGAAAGCACAACAAAAAGAATTGTCAAGCGAAATTTCATGAAGAATCCTTTAAATAAATGTGTTAGCCATCCAAAAAGGTTTTTGTAAATGTGGTCGATCGAATTTCGGATGGCTTAAATTTCATTTTAACGTTCTGCCACAAGAGGAGCAAAAAACATCTGATCTCAGAACGGGTTTACCGCAACTTGGACAAAAGCCAGCAGTTTTGTCTTTATGGGAATTGCGGCGTTTGGCAAGAAGATCTTCCAAATCGTCATCAGAGAGTTGGGCTGCTGGTTTGGGTGAATCAACGGTAAGATGTACTTTCCTGCCAGCCTGGCTTGAAATGGTAGGGGTGAGGGCATCCAACTGGCGCAACACATCTGCACCTTTTTGGAGCAAAACGGCCCGCTGGATGGGGTAATCTTCCTCCGGGATCTTCCCAAGGGTCTGGTCAAAATCAAGTTCCTGCAATGCGGTCAAAAGACGTTCATGCTCGGCCAGCAGGGACGATAATTCGTGGCTGGTCTCTACCACCCGGACACGCGGCCGTTCAAAAAACGGGCGGGTCACATAGAGAATGACAAAACCGAGTACGATCAGAATAAGGAGAATAGCAACCGGGTCCATAAGTATTATCTCCCCAGCAACGGATCGACGATGGCTTTGATTTCCGCAACTGACTGAAAAGGCCCAATTTGGATTGAACGCAAGATACCTTGTTGGTCAATAACGTAGGTTTCAGGTACGCCCAGGTTGCGGTTAAAAATTTGCGAGATTCGTGTACCCATGTCAGGGCCATTGGGGTAATTCACGTTGAATTCCGTCATATAGGCATGTGCCTCCGGTCCGGTATCCACGTAATCCACACCAAGGAAAACCACCTGACCCGAATCCTGGTATGAACGCCAGGCTGTTTCCAGGTCCGCGGCTTCGCTTGCACATGGTTGGCACCAGGATGCCCAGAAATTTACCACTACAACTTTACCGGCCAGGTCGGAGAGTCTGACTTGCTGAGCGTTGTTGTACTCGGAGCCGCTGAATAAGGTCAGCGTGAAATTGGGTACCGTTGAGTGGATTGCCAGAATTGGGTTCTTAGCTTTTAATAGCATGGCGGCCAGCAGACCGAGCAAACCGAGCAAGCCAATCCATATCATTATCTGCACCCAGGGCGGTACGCCGCGTTTTTGTAAAGGAGCAGTATTCCTGTTCGGTTCTTGCGACATTAGTCCAGTCTCCTATTTACGTTTCTCGAGTTCTTCTTCGATACGGGCAACGTACTCATCGCTTGCAGCCAAACCGGACCCTATGGTAGGCTCGGGACCTACCACAGGTTTAGCTGGTTTGTCTGCCCCTGAGACTGGATCTTTCCCAAGCCGTTTCCAAGTCTGGAATGCCCTGAAAAGCAGGTAAACCCCACCTAAAAATAACACTGGTGGGACAATATACATGAGCCAATTTATCCCTGTGACAGGTGGTTCGGATAGGACGCGAGCCCCATAATAATCCACAAAATACCGCTTGATCTCTGCTTCCGTTTTCCCCTCAGCCAGCATTTGGCGGATGAGTTCGCGCCACTGGTGGCAAGCTGTGGTCGGGCAGACATCCAATGGGGTGTTCTCGCAGACAGGACAATACAGCTTCCGGGCGATGGCGTTCACTTGATCATCGGAGGGGGTTGGTTGTTGAGCGGAGACGACCACCACAGGAACAAGAGCGGCTGCCAGAAGCAAGAGGTAAACAATAACAATAGTGAAGTTCTTTATATTCATTATTATCTTTCCTGTATGTCTGCTTCGCTAACCGGCCAGGCCGCAACAAGGAAACCAAAAATGAATATCAGGCTACCAATCCATAACCAGTTTACCAATGGATTATGGTAAACCTTAAATGGTGTCTGGGCTGCCGAGACGTTTTCCCAGTTAACTAATACCACATAAAGATCATCCGCCAGCGTGGAGCGTACACCGGCAATCGTCATCGGCTGACCGCTCGGATAATAATCATAACGGGGATAAAGTTCGCCCAGGAACTTCCCACCTTGAAAAACACTTAGGACAGCACGCGTCACAATGCGCCCGTCTGTATAAGGAAACTGTGCCAGGGAGTCATAATGGAGGGTATAGCCGGCAATTTGAATGTCCTCACCAACTGCGAGGGTTTTTTGGGTTGTGGTCTGGTAAAGTTCAATCCCCAGAATACCGATGGCCATTACCACCATGCTGATATGGATCAGGTAACCACCATAACGGCGGCGATTGCGCCTGGCCAGCTGCCAGAGGGAAACCAGGAAAACCTCGCTTGTCTTTTTCTGCCGGGAGCGTGCTCCCCTCCAAAATTCAAACAATGTTACGAAGATCACTAACGCGACCAGGGTGAATCCGACCATCGCAATCCAATTACGCACACCCAGGATAACCAACACCAGGGGTACGATGGCTGAAGGAATGGAAGGTTTCCATAAAGCGCGCCCCAATGTCTTGAATGTGGATTTTCCCCAGGCCGAAAGCGGAGCAACGCCCATCAATGCCATCAACGCCCCGAACAAAGGTGCATTGGCGCGCTGGTAGAACGGCGGACCAACCGTCACTTTCTGACCCGTTACCAGCTCTGAGATCAGTGGGAAGATCACACCCCAGAAGCAGACAATCAGAACGCCCATGAACAGCAGATTATTGAGCAAGAAGAGCGCCTCACGCGAGAACATGGAAGACATTTCAACATCAGAGCGCAGGTCTTTCCAGCGATAGAGTAATAGGGCAACCGATGTAACAAAGGTGATGCCAATAAAAGCAAAGAACATCGGTCCGATCGCGCTTTGAGAGAATGCGTGGACGGAAGAAAGCACACCGGATCGTGTCAGGAATGTGCCGAAAATGACCAGTGAGTAAGTCAGGATGATGAGGAGCATGTTCCATTGTTTGAACATACCACGCTTTTCCTGGATCATGACTGAGTGCAGGAAAGCCGTCCCGGTCAACCAAGGCATCAGGGCGGCAATTTCAACCGGATCCCATGCCCAATAACCACCCCAACCCAGCACATCATAAGCCCAACGCATTCCCAACACGAGGCCGAGAGAAAGGAACAGCCAGGCTACCAATGTCCATTGGCGGGTGAGACGAATCCAGCGATCATCTGAGCGGCCTGTAACCAGGGCGGCAATGGCAAAAGCAAATGGGATAACAAAAGCTACAAAACCCAGGTACAGCATTGGCGGGTGAAGGATCATTCCGGGATGGCGCAGGAGCGGGTTTAGCCCCTGACCATCTGTTGGGGTAATCGCAATAGCTCCGGCCGGTGCAAACATGCGTTGCACAAATTCTCCGCCTGTGGTTTGCCACCAGCGCACAAAAGGATTCTCATAAAAAATTGAGAGTGATAGGAAAAAAGCCAGGGTGACCGAGGTTACCACGATGACCCACGGCAATAATTCGCGGTCACGTTCCCACTTGCGTAAAGTCACAGCTGAGGCAAAGGCTGCCATCAGCCACGACCAAAGGACGAGTGATCCTGCCTGGCCGCCCCACAGAGCAGTGATCTTGAGATAAAGCGGCATGGCGTTGCTAGTTACCGAGTAGACATACTCGAGTTCATAATGGCCTGATACAAGCAAGAAGATTAGCGTTAATGCTGCCAGAGTAATGAGCGGGAAGGTCAATAGCATGGCACGCCGTGCGGTTTCCACCCAGCGGTCGGATTTGTTAAAATATCCTAATACTGCCGTAACCATGCTGAAAAGTGATAGCAAGAATGTCAGCACAAACACGCCAAAACCAAATTGTGCAAGCATTGAGGCTCCTAAAAGACCTTTATATTTGAGAAAGCTGGTCCAGACGTATCTAGGGTGCTTTCTGGTTAATTCCCGTTAACTACCTGGCTGGGAACTGCGTCCTGATATTTAGTAGGACATTTGAGCAGAAGTTCATCGGCATAGAAGATGCCATCATCCCCCAAATGACCGGTAACGATCGCTTGTGCTTCATCACGCAGCAAATCGGGTTGGGGACCGTTATAGATAATGGTCAGCCGTGTGCGTTTTGGATCCGTGACAGCTGCGTGGAGCACAGCAGCCAGTCCGCCACCTAGCTCGATAGAGGCATTATCTCCGGGAACATTGGCAATATCAAAGGTCAGATTCATCGTCTGCGGATCGTAATGGATAGTGCTGCCAACAACCGCACCGGAGATGCGGAGACTGCGGCCGACAAGGCTGGCGGCTTTTGATTCTAACTCATTCACCGTCATAAAGTATTCAGCATTGGCCTGCGTGGAAGAAACAATTAGATAGATCACTGCAGCTAAAATCAGAAGACCACCAATAATAAATTTTACGCGACCTTGAACACCAGTCCGTGGGGAATTTTGCATTTCATGTCTCCAGATTGTCATTTTACGGGTTCCTAGGTAATTGTACATAATTATATTAACGCTAGGTGAGAATTTGAAAAATCCAACATAATTAATACACTTGAATCATTCCAGAACGAATGGTAAATATGACCGATTCAATCAGGATCAGGTTTTTCCGTAAAGACAAATATACGGGGTCAACTGCCCCATTCAAATTAGGGTCATGTGGCCCTGCAATTTAGAGACAAATGGTCGTAAATTTAAGGCCGTAAGATCAAATTAATAATAACCCAGATAATGTCAAAAGGAGAAAAGATGGTCAACTCAGTTACCACCCGCAAGGGAGAAGCAATCCATGCTCCATCATTCATCACAAAGCTATTCAGTCACCCGCTGGCCGGGTTAATTTGGCTGCCGATCCGCGTATGGATTGGTTGGCAGTGGATAATGGCCAGCATACACAAGTTCCAGAGCCCGGCATGGATGCAGACCGGTGCGGCCCTCAAGGGGTTCTGGATGGGAGCCATTGCCATCCCATCCACTGGGAGTGCTCCCATTCACTATGCATGGTATCGGGCTTTTCTGCAGTTCCTGTTGAACGCACAGGCGTACACCTGGTTTGCAAAACTGGTTCCGGTCGGTGAATTCCTGGTTGGCATCACTCTGATTCTGGGTGTCTTCACCGGCTTCGCGGCCTTGATGGGTGGCTTCATGAATTTCAATTTTATGATGGCCGGCTCCGCCAGCGTCAACCCGATGTTCTTTGCCCTCTCGATCCTACTGGTCCTGGCTTGGAAAATCGCCGGTTACTTTGGTGCGGATTACTACCTGGTGCCGTGGCTCGGTTCGCTGTTAAACCGCCAAAAGAAGGAAAAAACAGTTAAATCACCCGTCCGTTCTCCAGAGGGAGCCGAGGCGTAGCAGGTTTGAAACGATCAAAAAGACGGCGAATTTCTTCGCCGTCTTTTTGATTTCTTCAAGTCATTCGTGCTTCATGCGCTCAGAAAGATGATATTTGACGGCATAAGTAGCCAGTTCGATACGGTTGGACATCTGAAGCTTCTCCAGAAGAGTGCTGACATAATTACGGGCGGTCTTCTCACTGAGGTTGAGGCTCTGGGCTACCTCGGCGTTGGTCTTGCCCTGTTCTACTTCATAGAGTACAGCCATTTCCCGCTCGGTCAGGTCGCGGAAAGCATCCTCTTTCTCCTTACGCCCGGATGCCCGCACACGGGCAAATAAGCGGGTAGTGGTGGATGCGTCCATGACCGAATTTCCTAGCACGGCGGAGCGAATGCCGTGCAGGACCTCCTCGTTGCCCACCTCTTTTAGGAGGTAACCAACTGCCCCAGCTCGGATGGCACTCATGACCAACTCTTCATCTGCAAAAGAGGTCAGCATAACAACTTTGGTCTCCGGAAAACGGTCTGCAATCTGGCGGGTAGCCTCCAGACCTCCTTCGCCAGGAAGGCGGATGTCCATGAGCACAACCTGTGGGCGGAGGCGCTCAACCACGCCTAAAGCCTCCTGAGCTGTCCCAGCTTCGCCGATCACTCTCATATCGGTCTGGTCATTGATAAGGGTTTTCAATCCCAGCCGGACCAGGGCATGGTCATCGACCAAAACCACCGTAATCTGCGTCATCGGTTCTCCTCTAATGGGATGTCGAGGGTCACGCAGGTACCTCTTTCCAGTTTATCAACTACAAGTTGCCCATGTAGCAAGGATGCCCTGTCGCGCATGTTCCGCAGTCCGTGTCCTTCAGAAATTTCTGCTGGCAGGCCGATCCCGTCATCTTTAACAATCACGCGCAGGCGGTCTTGCCTGCAGTCGGTTTTAACCAAGACATGCCTGGCATGGGCATGCCGGACGATGTTCGCCAGGACTTCCTGGAGGATTGCCAAGACATGCATGCTACGCTCAGGGGCGAGAAAACACGAATCGGGCAGATCCAGATCGAGTTCCACAGCCACCAACGAACTGAAGCGAGGGTCGGTGGCCAGCTTTTTTATGGCAATCTTCAGGGATTCTGGTGATTTGGCCGGGGCATGCAACTGGCTCAGGTTCTGACGCAGATCGCGGATGGCGTCGTCCAGTACACCAACAGCAGTCGCCAAGCGACCAGCGAGCGGGGTGTCCTGCACAGCAAGATTCTCAGCCGAACGGATGAGCAGGCCAGCTGTATATACTTTTTGAATTGTGCCGTCATGAAGTTCGCGAGCGATTCGCTCACGTTCTTCTGCCAACATGCGTTCTTGTTCCATGGCCTCGATTTGTCGGCTCGTCTCAACATCGAAGATTTCCAGGAACCTTATCGTGGTCATCGCCATCGCCAGACCGATCAACGCCCGGATAAGCTGGGGAGGAACGAGTAAATAATGGGTGAAAGTGTCCGTATTCAGCCAGTTCCCTGGGAAAAAAGGGACTGGTGGACCAATCAATCCGGCTGTCAGCGCATAAAGTGCCATGGAAATCCCGGAAAGCTGCAGAGCCTGCACGATTCGTGGGACATTGTAACGGGTGATCCGTGTGAGAGTGTGTTCGCGCAGGGCGTAGGCAGCCAGCAATCCACTCGGCAGGCCAATTAAGTAACGGGTCAAGGCATTTACTGCGTTGTACCAGGTATTAAAGTCAGGGTACCAGACCCGGAAGGGGAACAAGGAAAGCCCAAGCCAACCGACCAACAGGGTGGCAAAACCGGCATGCAGCCAGCGGCGGTGCTTTAACGGCTCCAACAAGGACAGCCCAAAACCATACAGGCATGAAAAAGAGACTGCGAGAAGTAGAAGATGGATATAGTTTAAGTAGAGGATGATTCCGGGGGATAGGTATTCAGCTTGTAATGGGATGAACAGGTCACCCCATTCATGAAACCCGTGCAGGAAACCGAAAGCTGCCAGCCAGTTCAGGCTACGCGCCAGGTCCAAATGCGAGGAATGCCTGGACTGCAGGGCAATTGCCAAGCCAAGCACAAAGAACATCAGGCCGTAGATGAAATAGATGATTTCGTGATTGACGATAAATAAATTTCGGATAAAGTCAATCATGAATAGATTATAACACTGCGATCTAAAAAAACGATTTAGACCATTTCCGCTATTTCTATATCAGGCTTTTTTGCTTCTGCTCACATCCTTGAAACCCCCCTCCAGTATACTTGTATTCCCCTGTACTAATAATTTAGCTAGTGAGTAAAAAAGAACGATTAACAAATAAAACTGTCATCATCTGATAAATAGATCAGATAAGCAGAGGATAATTTACCAGAAGACATCTACGCGGCCTTTTTCAATCATCTTTCCGTAAACGTATTCCACAAGTACGGCAGAACACATCCCCTGGTTGAGCGCGCTTACCGCATTGATTGCAATAAACATCATCCGTTTCACTAGACTTTTGCACCAGTGAGTTGCGAGTGCGCATGTTACCTGTTCTCCGCGTGCATCTATTCCATTTATAAAGTCCAAACCCAGTGCCGACTAGGATCAACGTCACTCCAATCACTACCAGTATGATTAAGATGTTGTTCGTAGTTTCCCGGCCCGGAATGTTCGCCGTGAGTGGTTGCGCTGGTTGAACTGGAAGCCCGGTAGTACTCAAAGTGTCAGTCTCTTTCTGGTAATCGGTGGTCAGTATAAAAGATCGCCCTGCTGCGAGTGCCAGAGGTGCAGATTGATAGTAGGTGAAACCATCCTGTCCGATGCTGCTTTGGGTGAGGGCAGGGTTCGTTGCCAGATCTGTAGCGCCTACTGGCTGCTGCAGGGTGACAGTGAAAGCATCCACTCCATAGTCGCCAGCCCAATTATAAACAAAATGACGAGCAGTTCCATTTATTACCAAAACATCGTAATACTCAACCTGCACGTCTTTTGAATTGGCCGTGATTTTTAGCGTGGCCCACGCCCCTTGGACAGTACGATCATAAGGAGCATTGAGCAGACCATTCACAGCGTCGGATACAGCCACTGCATAAACTTCGGCTTGGGCAGGGACACGTAGATTCAAGATTGCTGGAAAAGTTGTATTGGAGGATAAGGAAATGTGATAAATAACCAAAACAGCTGGCTGATCGTATTCCGGCCAAATATCAACAGTCACTGAACTCAAGTGCGTCTCATTCTGGGCCTGTACAGGGAAGGAAACGAAAAACACTGCCAGAATAACCAAAACACTAAAACACTTCCTCATTAAAATACCTCCAATACAAAGTCAATATCTTCCTGCCTATTTTCGTAATCATGGGCTTTTCTGTGTCGATGGACATAATGAGACAGGATTCTGATTCGACTTTTTTATCATTACATTAAATTAATCTTACCACGAACGGGAATTGCTTTTACCAGAGACCATATGGTACGGTTAACTGGCGTATGGAAATTTCTTTCCTCTGCCAGACGAACGACTGCACCGTTAATCGCATCTATTTCAGTCGGTGCGCCGCGCAAAACGTCTTGTAACATTGAGGATTGATTCTCTGCGGTCCGCTTGGCCACCTCTTCGGTGGCGACCTCAGGATCCAGGAATGGCAACTCCACCCCCATTACTTTTGCCACTGCAGCAGTTTCGCGAGCCAGTTCCTTCATTAACGTCAATGCATGTGGATGTACAAGCAATTCGCCATTGTTTAGCCGCAGTAGCGCTGTCAAGGGATTGATGGCTGAACTGATTACAAGTTTACCCCAGACCAGCGATCGCACATTTTCTACCATGTTTACTTCAAAACCTGCTTTTTGGATCATTGCATGGAGTGGGGACAGGCGCGGTCGGGATTCCAGTGACACTGGTCCTTCTCCTCTTGTGCATACCAGACCTGGTGCGAGTAAGGTCGCACCCAGGGTGGTCACACCTCGGGCAACGCGGGGAAGACCCAATGTCGACGCGAGAACTGTGTCGTTCCCAAGCCCGTTTTGGAGAGTAACAGCCAAACCATTTTTAGCAAGACAGTCTGCCAATTGACGAGCAGCACGTTCTGTCTGCCAGGATTTGACCAACACTAGAGCAAATATGCAACCTTTACATTCAGCTGGATTTTCCGTTGCATGAACGGGAAAAGCACGGTCAATGCTATCAATTCGAACGCCCTTTTCTCTGAGGACAGCCAATCCCTCAAGCCAAGTACCGAGCATTGTGACGGCTACCCCGGCTGAGGCAAGCCGCGCTGCAAAAAGAGTGGCTAGGGCACCGGTCCCCAGAATAAGGATTGAGTCGCTATTCATCTGGTAACTTTACTTTTAGTTCTTGAGATCGTGGATAAGATCTTGCCACTCTTCTTCGGGCATTTCTATTGTGTGCTCTTTTGCTGGAAAGGAGTGGCATTTTACATCGGCAATATAGGCCGCGAAAGCATTTTTCATATCAGTGTGCAAATTGGCGTATTTACGGACGAATTTTGGCGTGAACCGGTCGAAAAGGCCCAACAGATCGTGAGTCACCAGTATCTGGCCATCGCAACCAGCTCCGGCTCCGATACCTATCGTGGGGATTGTGAGTTGCTTCGAGATCAACTGAGCAAGCCGGGCAGGCACGGATTCGAGCACAAGGCTGAAACACCCTGCTTGTTCTAGGATAAGGGCATCCTCGAGCAATCGCTTGGCAGTTACTGCGGTTCGTCCCTGCGGGCGGAATCCGCCAAGCAAATTGACCGACTGTGGTGTCAAGCCGAGGTGCCCCATCACCGGAATCCCTGCCCCTAATATGGCATGAATAGTATCCAACCTTTCGCGTCCTCCCTCAAGTTTAACTGCCTCCATGCCACCTTGCTGGAGGAACCGTCCTGCATTGCGGATAGCTTCTTCCGTCGAGATCTGGTAAGACATGAATGGCATATCCCCTATGAGAAGGGCTGTCCTAGTTCCCCGGGCGACTGCACGGCAATGGTGCAGCATTTCATCCATTGTGATGGGCAATGTATTATCGTAGCCAAGTACCACCATTCCGAGCGAATCACCGACCAGGATGGCATCGATCCCAGCCTGATCAAGAGCCATTGAGGTGGGGTAATCGTAACCGGTCAACACAGCAATTGGCTCGCCGCGTTCTTTTTTCTGGCGAAACGCCAATGTTGTTATTTTTATTCGAGGTGTTAACTCGTTGGGATCAGGGGGAAGTGCGGTCATGGTACCCTCCTTCAGGTAGGGGCCGGATTGGGAAGATTGTTATCGATCTGATTTTCTATTGTTGTCGCGTTCTTGTAGATACGCGCAACATCAGCTATTATTCCACAAAATTAGTACTAAGGCAATCTTCCATGGCATTTCATTTTGTTCTATAATATAACCATAAAAACAATAGTTTTCACAGGAGGCTTCCATGCGACGGGCTTTTAGTTTCTTCATCGGGATGTTGATCGGTGGAATCATTGGTGCAACGGGTGCCCTGCTCTTCACCCCTTCATCTGGCAAGGATTTGCGAGTTAAAGTCAACGATCGCGCCCAAGGTTTGGCTACTGATATTCGTCATGCAGCTAATACGAAACGGATTGAATTGCAGGAGCGGCTGGAAACCTTACGTGCCCCACGGGAATAAAATCACGAGCGCAATTTAGGAATTGGGTCTACTAACCTTTTGATAAAACGCCTCTGACATTGCCATACAACGTTGATAATCAGCGCGTTCAGCGATGATGTGGGCGTTTTCTTTTTTTGCTGATGCCCGAAGGGTGGGATTCTCAAGGGCAGCAATGATGCCGTCTGCCAGGGAATTCAGGGAGGATGCATCTACTAGAATACCGTTAATCCCGGACGTCACCCATTCCCGCATAGACTCGATATTCCCGACCACTGGGAAACATCCGCACGCCATCGCTTCCAGTAACGAATTTGGTGTTCCATCGTGAATGCTGGGGGAAACGAAAACCTGGGCTTTTTTGAATAATGTCCACATTTGATTCCTGTCCAAGTGCGGCCAAAGTCTTGTGTTTTTCCGGATTCCCAGTGAGGTGACCAATTGTTCAGATTCTCTGTCTCCAGCCAATGGAGGGCAGATAAACAACGCATGTGGGATCTTTTCCAATACAAGCGGGATGGACCGAAAAAAAACATCTTGTCGCAAACTACCGGGTCGTTGTCCACGGGGGTTGACCACAATCGGCACGTCCGGAAGTTCTTCGGGTAGCCTACCAGGGCTCGAAATCGTTTCGATTTCATCCAAGTGGATGCCTCCTGCGCCCGGAATGACCAGAGTTGGCCTGTTGGGCGGGAATCCCCATTCGTGCCCTAGGCGTATGTCGCGGGCTGCGTCGGCAATAAGACCGTCAGCCCGGTGCAATAAACGGCGGGTGAGATTTGCCATTTGATTCGAGCGGTTGGCATGAAGTGTAATATCATTTCCCCAGATTGAGATCACGAGAGGGATACCTTCCGGGGTGGCGGAAGCAAGCATTCCTTCGAAGGGGATGCGTTGAGCATGAACAAGATCCGGGTGGATTTCTTTCAACAGAGCCAGGTATCGCCTCTGGTGAGATGGCAAGCTCAATGGTCCCAATGTGTAGCGCATCGGTCGCAGGAGACTCTGGAAGTATCTGACGAACCCGCTTGTTTTTGGAGGAATTTTTATTTTGCTGCTCGACCCGCTGGACATTCCGCTAAAAGCCACTGGAAGAATATGGAAGGATGCCAATCCCGGAAGCGGGTCACAGGGAAAAGTTGAGATAAGGTGAGTCTGGTGACCGGTCTCTATCCAGTGAAAAAGCCAAGAGAGTGTTGTAGGGGAACGTCCATCGGCAATAAACAGGAGACGCATTAATCCAATATACCACAAACCAACAATGAAAAGGATTTGACGAAACACAGTAGCTTGTGTATAGTGGATAAAATAAAAAACAATGTTCCAAAGGCGAGTTTTGCTGGTTGAGGACAATATTGATAAGTTTGTACTGGTGGCTTCTTTATTCGAGCGCGCGGGTTTTCTGGTGGTGGACGCGCACGGCGCGCACGACGGGTAAACAGGGTTGGGTGTTGCGCGTCAGGAATTACCCGACATGGTGTTGGTAAGTCTCTCCCTGCCGGGAGTTGAAAGTGAACTTCGGTTCGCCAGCTTAAAGCGGACCCAAAGACGGCAGCCATGCCACTACTGGTACCTACTGCTCATACTCTCCCAGGCGACTGCAACAACGCGCAAGAATCCGGTTCCAACGGTAATATTCATAGCCCATCAATAACAAGAGTTTAGCGAGGAAATTTCACAAACTATAAGGGCTGACATAAAAATCCGATTTAGGTTGATCAAACCCGGAAAACTTCAACCTCCCCCGCCTCCAACACCAAATCTGATCCAGGGGGGTAAAGCTTTGTATTTTAAGTTACCATCCCCGAGGCAGAACAGCCACTTCACGGCAGGCCTTGCCTTTGTTTTTTTCTGGTATATTAAAGACGGGCTCCGCCAATACCAGCGGCGGATCCTATAAAATTGAAGACTTGGTACGATCAGGAGTTATTATGAAACAAATCTGCGTTGTTGGTGTGGGCTATGTTGGTCTGGTTACAGCGGCTTGCTTCGCCGACCTGGGCAACAGGGTCATTGCTTTGGATGTTAACGAGAAACGTATCGAAAACCTTAATAATGGGATCATGCCCATCTATGAGCCTGGACTTGAGGAACTTGTTCAACGCAATAGGCGCGCAAATCGCCTGTGCTTTACAACATCGTATTCTGACGCTTTAAACGAAACAGAGTTCGCATTCATTGCCGTGGCAACGCCTTCAGGTATTAATGGTGAAGCGGATATGCAATATGTGGCTGCCGCGGCGCAAACCATCGCTGAGACAATGACCGCGCCATTGATCATCATTAACAAATCTACCGTCCCGGTCGGGACCGGAGACTGGATGGCTGATATTGTAAAAAGATACCAGAAGAAAACAATCCCGTTTGCGGTCGTATCCTGCCCTGAGTTTCTGCGTGAAGGTACGGCAATCAGCGATTTTATGCAACCGTATCGTACAGTTCTTGGTTCATTCGACCATGAAGCTGCTGAGAAGGTGGCCCAGTTACATCTATCTTTGCGTGCTCCCATTGTCATTACCGACCTGCGTACTGCAGAGATGATCAAATATGCCTCCAATGCTTTCCTGGCAACGAAAATCTCTTTCATCAACGAAATCGCAGATATTTGTGAAGCCCTAGGTGCGGATGTGAAAGAGGTTGCGATTGGCATGGGTTACGACAAGCGCATTGGTCCAGCCATGCTGGATGCCGGTCTGGGATGGGGCGGTTCGTGTTTTCCCAAGGATGTCAAAGCTTTGGCTTTTATGGCTGAAGAAAAAGGTCTAGATCCGAAAATCCTGAACACAGTCACCCATACCAATTATGATCGCCGCCGGAAAGTCGTAAGGAATGTTAAGAAAATGCTTGGTGGTTTGGAAGGGAAAACAATTGGTCTTTTAGGCTTGGCCTTTAAACCCAATACTGATGATATGCGCGAAGCCCCATCCATTGACATTGCACAGGAATTAATTGCTGAAGGTGCGACTGTCCGCGCGTACGATCCGGTTGCCTTAGAAAATGCCCACAACCTGCTACCTGCCATCGAAACAACAACCGATCCTTATACGCTCGCCAGGGATTGTGATGCCCTGATGGTTCTGACTGAATGGAATGAATTCAAGAATATTGACCTGGAACGCGTTCGGGATGCCATGAAAACTCCGTTGATCTTTGACGGGCGTAACATCTACGACCCGGCTGAGATGCGTGCCCTCGGCTTCACATATCGAGGTGTGGGCCGTGGATTCGACAGATAATAAAATGCAAGGAAAAAAACGCCCCCCCGTCTGCGATTACGAAGGCTCTGATTATCAAACCCGCTTCTGGGAAAGAGGAGGCCGCGGTTATGAGGATCGCTGTGAGGCCATAGCATTGAAGCGCTTGCTTCCGAAGAATGGCAAACTGATGCTTGAACTAGGGGCCGGAGCAGGCCGAAATACCGTGCGCTACAAGGGTTTTGAACGCGTAGTCTTATTGGACTATTCCCGCACCCAGCTTAAACAGGCACAGGAGCGCTTAGGTAATTCTAAAAGGTATATTTATGTTGCGGCGGACATCTACAGGCTACCTTTTGTGAACAAGCTGTTTGATGCGACCACAATGATTCGAACCCTGCATCACATGGCTGATGCCCCTGTCGCTTTGGAGCAGGTACGAAACGTTCTGCAGCCCGGTGCTGTGTTCATCTTGGAATATGCCAACAAAAGGAACCTAAAGGCCATTCTCCGTTATGCTTTGCGTCATCAGACTTGGAGCCCATTCGATTTGGACCCAGTTGAGTTTGCTCCATTAAACTTTGACTTCCACCCGCGCGCAGTGCATAATTGGCTCAGGGATTTAGGATTTCGAATTGAAAAAATTCTTGCGGTCTCCCACTTTCGCGTGAGTGTGATCAAGCGTACCATTCCTACCAGCGTGTTAGCCGGGCTTGATTCCCTTTTACAGTGGACCGGGGCATTGTGGCAATTTACCCCGAGTGTGTTCATCAAAGCGAGAGCGGAAGGAGAGAGTAAATATTCGATTCCTGACGATCATCGGTTGTTCTTTAAATGCCCCGAGTGTGGACATTCTCCCCTTGCAGATCAAGATGACCGCATTGCCTGTCCGGCTTGTAATCGTTCTTGGAAAATCCTGAATGGTATTTATGATTTTCGGGGAGATGAGTCTTGAAGAGTGGTTGGAAGATTGCGATCTTGGTGGGATTAAATATTATCGTTATCGCCATATTCCTTGTACTCTATTCCAACGCAACCTATCCATTGGTCGGCCATGATTTTCGGTTATTCTTATCTCGAGTGATCGACACGTACTTGCATTACAAAGTTAATGGCTTCACCATCCAGTGGTACACTCCCAGCTTTGGTGGTGGTTTACCAGCTTATCCGAATCCACTCCAGATGCAATTCTCACTGACCCAATTGCTTACCTGGTTTACCAATCCCTGGACAGCCGCTATCGCCTCGGCGGTTATCTATTCCGCCATTGGGTTGTTGGTAACCTTCTATTTTCTCCGTAATGTTCTTCAATTAAAACCCTTACCGGCTATCCTGGGAGCTGTATTCTTTATCAGTAATGGTTTTTTTATTGAACGAGTAGTCATCGGTCACGTTAATTTCATCACATATCCATTGATTATCATCCCCATATACGCCATTCTGAACCCCAGGCTTCCCAGGTGGTTTGCCGGGGTGCTGATTTCGCTCACATCCGCAGTGCTGGTGTATTCGGGTGGAGTCTATATTGGGGTTATAGGTGTACTGACAGTTCTTATTATTATCCCCATTGTTTATTTAGTAAAACCCTCCTTGATTTCTTGGAAGAAAATTTGGCCTGTGATTGCGTGGGGAAGTGTGTTGGCTTTTCTTCTGTGTGGGTCAAAATTATACGCGACATCCGCCTTTATGCAGAATTTCCCCCGGGAAGTCCGAGATGACTATAATGTAAGCTGGTTCACCGCTCTTGGAGGGCTTATTGCCCAACTGACCAGTACAATGACTGCCTTGCCCATCCTCAAGCTGGTAGGCAAAAGCAGCCTCGTCCTTGTTGTTCGGATGCAGCAATGGACTGGGACACCTTATAGCTTCTGGGAATTGGACTCTTCAATTTCCCCGGCTTTAATTATTTTGCTTGTTTATGGCGCATTGACAGCGTTATTCAATAAGCCTCTCATGGATAAAAAGAATATTATCAAGAAAATAATTGCGGGGGGGGCCTTGATTTTTGCAGTGGTTCTGGCTATAGAATTTTCGATCGCAAAGGGTTTATTATTCACCGAACTCAGGACTTTACCAGTCTTAAAGTCCTTACACGCCAACACACGATTTGCCTCAACATTCGTTTTACCTTTAGCAATTCTCGGAGCGAAGGTCTTTAGCGACTGGAGTGATAAGGTAAAATCCACAAAAAAAGAAATATTCGCTTTTGCTTTTCTTGATGGTCTGGCGCTGGTTGGTTTGTGGAGCTATTACTTGCTCCCTATGGATGTTCAACAACGTTTCTTTGATATTCGATCCTTGATCGACACTTACCAGCATATCTCAGCAGGGGAAACATTTCCGGTTAAAAACATCATTCCTGAAATGAATGACTACGAAGTATTCATGTTACAAGCCAGCAATGTAACGCGCCATTATGAACCCCTGTTCCGAGATAATAACGAATTATTCCATCCCCTTGTCCATGCGGGTTCAGTCTTTGATATTAACAATGGCTATTACAATTTCACCAACCCAACCGGTTACGTTTTTCCTGAAGTGAACGGCACACGAATATATGAACGAATATCTGTCTCTGATCGCGACAAGCTGGTAGATTTTCTCAACAGGCGCCAACCTAAATGGAAGTTGCCAATGACCCAAATCCTCCTCGATTGGGCGATGGGTCTAACCTTTGTCCTGGAAATATGTGCCACAATCATCTTCCTGGTTAGAAAATGGCTGGTACAGAATCTCATCAACATTCCTTTGCGTCCCTGGCAACATTTGACCGGTAGAAGGTGAAGTGGGATTTGTTATCGGTTGCTTTTTCCTCTATATATATCCTGTAAAGAAACTAGGGCGGCATATTCCCCGCATTTTCTCCAAAGACCCGTTGTGGGATGATTGTTCCTTCGCAACTTTAACCACACCTTGGCGATTGCGTCCTTGCATCCCAATCGGTTCTGTGTTAAAATCCATAGTGTCTGAGAATCCTATATCGCACGCATCGAAAAGTGGGCAACCCCCACTTTTCTGCATGTAACGGGAAATTAATTTCTGGGGAGCAGGTTAAGTATGAAAAATGAATTTGCCCTTGCTTTCAATGAAGTGTTGGAAGAAAAACAATTGCCCAAAGAGATTATCATGGCTGCGATCGAGTCTGCCATGGTCTCGGCCTACCGACGGGCGGTCAACGCATCCAATGCGCAGGAAGTTGTAGCCAAAATAGACCCGGAATCAGGCAAGGTCACGATCTTCGCTGAAAAAGAAGTGGTTGAGGAGGTGCAGGACGAACGCACAGAAGTGACACTCGAAGTAGCGCGCACGGTGAATCCGGAAGCTAATTTAAACGATATGGTGGTGGTTGAATCCACACCCACAGATTTCGGCCGCGTTGCCGCACAGACAGCCCGACAGGTCATCCAGCAGCGTATCCGCGAAGCTGAGCGGCAGATGCAGGCCGATTTCTTCAATAAACAGGTCGGCGAGATCATCAGCGGCGTGGTACAGGCTGTCAGTATGACTCAGGGCGTGACCATCGGTTTGGATATGAAAGCCGAAGGCATCATGCCCCCGAATCAGAAAATCCCCGGAGAGAAATTCAAAGTGCACGAGCGTGTGCGGTCTATCGTCCTGGAAGTTAAAGACAGCCCGCGCGGCCCGCAGATCATACTTTCGCGGTCGCACCGCAATTTTCTACGCCGTTTACTTGAAAACGAAGTTCCCGAAATATATCATGGCATCGTTGAGATTCGTGCTATCTCACGTGAACCTGGACAGCGTGCTAAAGTGGCCGTCTCGGCTACTCAGCCCAATGTGGATCCAGTAGGGGCCTGCGTGGGTATTAAAGGTGTGCGTATCCAAGCCATAGTCAAGGAATTACACGATGAGAAGATTGACATCATTGAATGGAACGCCGACCCAGTTTTGTATATCTCAAAAGCCATCAGCCCGGCCAAGGTTTCCGGGGTTTATCTTAACGAAGGAGAAAAAACCGCCACTGTAGTCGTCCAGGAGGATCAGTTAAGCCTGGCTATCGGGCGGGATGGGCAAAATGCGCGTTTGGCTGCCAAGTTGACCGGCTGGCGCATTGATATCAAGTCGTTGATCGAGGCAGCTGCAGATGCTGTTGTCAAAGTACAGAGTGACCCATCCCTGGCGAACATTGCTGAAGTTGAACATAAAAATATCCCACTCGTTGAAGAAGTCCTTGCGAAGAAGAGCGAAGGTCGCCCGGTGACACCGGAAGAATTCATGACACTTATCCAGTTTATAGAACGTGTTGAACGGCGAACTGTGGAACAAAAGAAAGCAACAGCGGCAGCGGAAGAAGAACGAGTTTCTGCCGCCCGTTCTGAAGTCCCAAATGCGGCGTTTGAAGCGGGGATCGAGGCATTGGGCTTGCCTGATCATGTCTATAATATCCTTACCGAGGCTGATCACCGTACTGTCGGCGACTTGATGATGACGATGAAACTTAACCCTGACAGTATCCTGGGTCTGGCTGGGATTGGTCCCAAGTCCATGGAAGCCATAAAGAGTGCGATGGGAAACATCTCGTTCCCCGAACCGGAGCCAATTATCGAGCCCGCCATTGAACCAATTGTTGAGTATCCCATTGAGCTGGTCACTGAAGTACCGGCGGAGGTTGTTACAGAGAGCACTCCAACTGAGGTCTTACCTGAACCGGGATTAGTGGAAGGTGAAGCTACTCCAGCTATTACGGAGATTACCGAAGAAAAACCGCTTGAAGAAATCTTCTCGTTAAGGCCCGATATGCTGCAACCTGTGGCAGTAGTAGCCGAAGACGAGGATGATGAGTCAGATAAGAAAAAGGGTAAGAAGAAGAAAAAGAAAGTTGTTGAAATCGTGTATGATGAGAACCTCGATAAGGCTATTGCAAAAAAGAAGCATAAACGTGGTGACGAAGGTTGGGAAGAGGATTAACCTCCCCACCCGATATATGGTCATCCCGTCCTGATGAACTATAGGATTTAGAAGGTGCCTGGTAAATCTGTAAAACCACCCAAGCATATTCCCCAACGCACCTGCGTGGGCTGCCGGACCGTTTTTTCGAAACGGTTGTTAGTTCGTCTGGTGAGCAAGCCGGAAGGTGTGCAAGTGGATCTGACCGGAAAATTAGTTGGGCGTGGTGCCTACCTGCACAATCACCGTTCCTGCTGGGAAAAGGGTTTAAAAGGGCCGCTGGCTCATGCCCTCAAAACCACCTTGACAGCCGATGATACTCAAACCCTCCGTCAGTTTATGGAAACATTATCTGAGGAAGACGATGATACCAGTGAACTGGCATAAGGCCCAAATGGACTGATAACCCGCTGATCGTTCACCGGCAGTCTTGAGGGTATCCGGCTCAACCCAGTCAGAAGACGGGGTTTGCCATACAAGTGTATTGATTAAGGAGACGCCGTATGAGCGATCCAGAACGTAAAAAGGTTGAACTTCCCGCGAATATCTCAATTCGGGATTTTGCACAAATTATTGAAGTAAGCCCGATCCAGATCATTAAGAAGTTAATGACCAACGGTGTGATGGCGAGTATCAATCAAACAATCGATTATGATACTGCAGCTATTCTTGCAGATGAGATGGGTTTTGAAGCTGCCTTGGAAAAACAAGAAGCGCCGGTCGAAAAAGAGACTGGCGATGTGCCTTTATGGCGGCAAACGATTGCGGGTGAAAACGAAGCCTCCTTGGCACCGCGTCCTCCTGTAGTGACTATCCTCGGCCATGTGGACCATGGTAAAACCTCCTTGCTGGACGCCATTCGACATGCAGATGTTGCTGGAGGCGAAGCTGGTGGTATTACCCAGCATATTGGTGCTTATCAAGTGGAGTTGAAAGGCAGGCAAATTACTTTCCTGGATACCCCTGGTCACGCTGCTTTTACTGCCATGCGTTCTCGTGGAGCACAGGGTGCGGACATTGTAATTCTGGTAATCGCTGCCGATGATGGTGTCATGCCACAGACGAAGGAGGCAATAGCTCATGCAAAAGCGGCACGAGTACCCATTATCGTAGCCCTCAACAAGGTGGACAAACCTAATTCCAATCCCGATCGAGTTAAAAAGCAGCTTGGTGAGAACGATCTTATGCCAGATGACTGGGGTGGCAACACCATGGTTATCCCCGTGTCAGCAAAACAGAAACAGGGTATCGAAGACTTACTAGAAGCGATTCTGCTTGTGGCTGATAATACAGATATCCGGGCGAACCCCAAAGGTGCTGTAATTGGGACGATCATTGAAGCGGAATTGGATAAATCCAAAGGACCAGTTGCCACGCTCTTAGTCCAGAATGGGACGCTTAATACGGGCGATATCGTAGTAGCCGGAAACACTTATGGCCGCTTGCGCGCCCTGTTCGATTTCCGTGGGCGCAAGGTCCAAAAAGCTGGACCGTCCGTTCCGGTCTCGGTGATGGGATTGAGTGAACTGCCATCCGCCGGGGATGTGTTCAAGGTCGTCGGATCCGAGAAAGAAGCCCGGCAAGTTATTCTGGAACGACAAGAAGGTAATAAAAAGCAAGTTTCAGTGGCAAAGAAGATTACCCTAGAAGAATTATTCTCCAAGATTAAAGCCGGTGAAGCAAAAGAACTAAACCTCATCCTGAAAGCTGATGTGCAGGGTTCTCTAGAACCAATTATTAATGAAATCACCAGCCTTGGAAAAGGTGAAATTAGGATTAATATTCTGTACGCCGAGACAGGTAATATCAGCGAGAACGATGTACTCTTGGCATCCTCCTCTCAGGCCATCATTTTTGGCTTCAGTGTCCAGGCGGATGTAGCTGCCCGTCGCTTGGCTGATACAGAAGGCGTTTCCATCAGGTTGTATGACATCATCTATCGCCTAATCGAGGATGTGGAAAAAGCTCTTAAAGGTATGCTGGCTCCTGAATTTACCGAGAAAACCATCGGCAAGGCGGTCGTGTTGCAGGTCTTCAGCCTGTCAAAAGGCACAAATATTGCTGGATGCCGGGTTACTGAAGGTGAAATTCGCCGCAATGGCAAGATCCGCGTCACCCGCGGCAAGGATATCGTCTATGAAGGTGAAGTGGGTTCGCTAAAGCACGAGAAGGAAGATGTGCGTGAGATGCGCACCGGTTTTGAATGTGGCATCGGCCTCAAGAACTACAGCGATATCCAGGTTGGCGACGTGATCGATTGCTATCTTCTTGAAAAAGCAGAAAACGAATAGTTTGATTACAGGTTAACTGCGACTTATATCGAAAGATTCCAATCGAGAATCATATGAACTGCGAACATTACTTTAATGCCATGTTCACAGCATTGTGCGAGAATTAATATAACTATGCCAACCAGTGTTCGTCTACAGCGTATTGCAGACCGTATCAGCCAGGAAATCTCGGAAATGCTCATCCGGGACATCAGTGACCCCCGCCTGCATCAGATTTTTATCACAGATGCAAAAGTGGACCGTGAATTGGCCTTTGCCGATATTTATGTCTCGGCAGTGGAAGGCTCTGTGCGTAGCGCTGAAATACTTGAAGGCTTGGAACATGCCTGCGGTTTCCTGCGCCACGAGCTTGCAGCCCGCATTGAACTGCGCCAATTCCCGCGCTTGCGCTTTCACTGGGACCCCACGCCTGAAAATGCAGACCACATTGAACGATTGCTGGCTGATTTGCGAAAGAATGAACGACCTTCAGAAAAAAATTAAGAGCCGCCTCCAAGCGGCGCAGCACGTTCTCATAACTTCCCACGTACGCCCGGATGGGGATGCCATTGGCTCCAGCCTGGCGCTCGCTTTGGCATTGCTTGATGCTGGGAAACAGGTCCAGGTTGTCCTCTCTGATGGCATCCCTGCCAGTTTCAAGTATCTGCCCGGAACGGAGATTATCCGTACTAAAGCCGATGGCGAATTTGACCTGATCATAAGTGTAGACTGTTCCGACTTGAAACGCGTTGGCGACGCCTTGAACGCTTATCATGCCCCCGATATTGTTATCGATCATCATGTAACGACTGAAGCATTCGGGATTTTGAATCTTATCGAGCCGGAAGCGGTTGCCACCGCCTCGGTACTGACTCGCCATATGAAGGAATGGGGATTGGCGATCACAGCCCCAATGGCTGCTAACCTGATCACCGGTCTGGTCACCGATACACTTGGCTTCCGCACTTCGAACACTACGCCTGAGGTATTACGCCAGGCTGCCGACCTTATGGAGCTTGGAGCAGATCTAAGCACTTTCTATTACCGCAGCCTAGTGCAACGGACATTTGTGGAGGCCAAATACTGGGGTGCGGGCCTTTCCAGCCTGGAGTGTGCGGATGGGGTCATCTGGGCCACTTTGACCCTGGCTGACCGCAAAGCCTCCGGATATAACGGAAAAGATGATGCTGACCTGATCAACATTGTTTCGTCCATTGATGGTGCAGAAATTGCGATCATGTTTGTGGAACAAAGTGTTGAAAAAACTAAGGTCTCCTGGCGCGCGCTGAAACCGAATATTGATGTCTCGCAGGTCGCCCTGCGGTTTGGTGGGGGTGGCCACAAGGCCGCCTCTGGTGCAGAATTATCAGGCAATCTGGTCGAAGTTCGGGAACGTGTCCTGGCGGCCACCCGGGAAATATTGAATTAATCCCAGTTATAATTAATAGGGTTTCTTGGAGGAATAAAAAATGGAAAGTCAAGAGATTAAGAACGCCATTTCTGGCATTCTCGTTGTGGATAAACCCGTCGGGCTGACTTCTCACGACGTGGTGGATCACATCCGCCGTGGCACCGGGATCCGTCGTGCTGGCCACACCGGCACACTCGACCCACGTGCCTCTGGTGTGCTGGTCGTACTGGTCGGTCCAGCAGTACGCTTGAGCGAGTTCGTCTCGGCTTCGGATAAACGTTACCAGGCCATCCTGCGCCTGGGCAATGCCACCGACACATACGATGCCGAAGGACACTTCACCCGCCAGCCCTTGAACGCTCCTGTGGATGTGACAGAGGAGCAGTTCAACGAAGTGCTCCAACGCTACATTGGCGAGATCGAGCAGACACCCCCGGCCTTTTCGGCAGTGAAGGTGCATGGACGCAAGGCGTACGAGATGGCGCGCCAGGGTGAGGAAGTGGAGCTCGCCCCACGCAAGATCACTGTTTACCATCTTGAGATCCTCGAATGGGCACCTCCGGAAGTTGTCATTGATGTGCATTGTTCTTCCGGCACTTATGTCCGTTCCCTGGCTAATGATGTTGGCATTGCCCTCGGTTGTGGAGCTTATCTGGTGGGGCTTCGCCGCACCAAGTCGGGTCGTTTCAGTTTACGGGATGCCACGCCTTTGCGCAAATTGGAGGAAGCTTTCACTGCAGGGAACTGGTATCAATACCTGATCCCCGCCGCTGAGGCTCTAGCAGAATGGTCTGCTGTGGAACTTAACCCCGACGAGGTGGAGGAAGTCAAACACGGCCACCGGGTCAAAGCTGCCGCGGATACGAAGCCGGGTCTGGTACGAGGGGTCAGCATGGCTGGCGAATTGATTGCCATCCTGGACCTCGATGAAGTCACCATGGAATGGCAACCGAAGAAAGTCTTCTACTCGTAATTTCAGGGAGTGTTTAAAAAGGGTTACTGAACTTGGCCCTCCTTAATGTCCCTCTACCGGGATGAAAAGCACTTAGGGTTCTATTTGATTTTGCCTAAATGATTCTCTGTTTTCCCCGGTGAAGGTTCCTTACCTTTTACCTACGATTATTAACGTTCTTATTTTTATACTGTGATCCATACCCATTCTCTCGACGAACTCACACTCAAAAATGTCTGGTTGACCATCGGCATTTTTGATGGCGTCCATCGCGGCCACCAGGAGATCCTGCGTACGTTGGCGAGCGGAGCGCATCAGGCGGGAGAACCAGCGGTGGTCATAACCTTTACCCCGCACCCGGCGGTCGTTTTGGGTGGTATTGCGGATTTCAAAAGCCTGACCACCCCCGAAGAACGCCTCTCGCTCCTGGAATCTCTTGGTGTGGATATCGTCATCACCCATACCTTCAGCCGTGAATTCGCTGAGCAATCCGCTGAGGAATTTATGCGCCGGGTTGTGCGTTCCTTGGGTTTGGGTCACCTGATCATCGGTTACGATACTGCGCTTGGGCGCGGACGGGAGGGCAATGCTGTCCGCTTGGCTGAGATTGGAAAAATGATGGGCTATACCGTCCAGACGGTCCCGCCATTATCGGATGAAAGGGGTGTGCTTTCATCTACGCGTATCCGCCATTCCATTGCCACAGGACATGTTTCCGCTGCTGCAGGCGATTTGGGTCGATATTACGATATTACCGGTCCGGTCGTCCATGGCGATGGGCGCGGCCATAAAATAAATGTTCCTACCGCAAACATCCAGGCGCCACATGGAAAGATTATCCCCGCCAACGGCATCTACGCATGCTGGGCCTGGCTTGAAGGCTCAGGGAGTGGGTCTGCCAAGAGGAATAGAATCCAGTCTGCCACCAATGTCGGTGTCCGCCCCACCTTCACCCCTGACCTTCCAGCTCCGGCGATCGAAGCCCATCTTTTGGATTTCAACCGTGACCTGTATGGCCAGCAAATCAGACTAGAATTTGTAGAGTATCTCCGCCCCGAGGAGAAATTTGCTTCCGTGGAGGCGCTGGTGAAACAAATCCAAGAGGATGTTGACTTCACCAGGGAGATTTTGGATTGAGGTGATTGGATTGCAAGAAATTCGTTGCTCTCGATCACCGGCCTCTTGCCGATGCTTTATGAGTGCGCTATAATGACCCGCCGTAACCGGAGTAGTAGAAGGAAGAATTCAGAATGCCAGTTTATTTGTATCGCTGCAGTAACTGCGGTGTGCAGTTCGAAAAACAACAGTCGTTCAGTGACCAGTCGCTCATCCGCTGCCCGGAGTGCGGCAAGCGAGCTTTAAAGAAAGTCTACCAGCCAGTGGGAATTGTCTTCAAGGGATCAGGCTTCTATGCCACTGACCATCATTCTCCTTCAGGTCAGTCATCAAAGAAGGCTGATGAAAAGGCGGAAGAGAAAGCGGGAGACAAAAAAGAAGAAAAGAAAGAAACCAAAAGCAGTGGTGAAGGCAAGGAACTTTCAGCGAAGCCTGGGAAAACAACTGAACTAAGCTCCGAAAAGAAAGAGTGAGTTCTATCAAACGACACAGCGCACCAATCTGGTGCGCTGTTTAATATTATTAGCAAATGGAAAGGTCCCAAATTTCAAGACCAGGAAAATTAAAAACGCTTTTCCAAGCGTTTTTAGCTCCTCGCCGAGGATTTGAACCTCGAACCTAGCGGTTGTATGATCAAGTTCTGGCCGAGGCATTATTTGATAAAATAATTTCTGGTTCAACCAACCGAATTTCTGTAATCTTAAAAATGTCGCTCGGTTTGATTTCCACAATTACCTATTGCCGACTTCAATTATAGTTTTATTATGATAAACAACAATAGTTGCAGGACTTATCATTCCTTTTGGCAAAAATTTAAATTCAGTAAATTTATTTTTTCTTTCTTTTGCTTTTTCTTTTGCGGTCTCGTCGAATATTGCTTTTATTTTAAAACCGATTTTGTTTTGTTTTTTGTAGTAATACCGGAAATAAGTTCTGATTTCTTCTGTTGAAGTTGAAATTCCGAATGTAAAACAACTATCACCTCTTTTTAATTCATCGAGAGATTTATCAAAAACAGA
>CAISEG010000123.1 GCA_903884265.1 uncultured Anaerolineales bacterium
ATGCCGTACTCACGCGCCACGATCGAGCTGTGACTGAGCGGTCCGCCAATCTCGGTGACAACCGCCGAAGCAATCGCAAAGAGCGGGGTCCAGGCCGGTGTGGTGGTGACTGCTACGATCACGTTGCCCGGATGCATCTGGCCAAAATCGTGTGGGTCGCGCAACACGCATGCCGGGGCGGTCACCCGCCCGCTGCTCGCCCCAAATCCTTCCAGTTGGTCGACATGTTTATGTTCGTGCCTCGCCATCCTGGCAATCAAGGAATCCTCCGGCAGCATGGGCGGGACGGTAGCATCGTGTTCCCGCAGCCATTCGGCCTTGCGCTGCTCCACCTGCCCGGTCAGATTGGGCAGGGACTCACCCTTTTCCAGAGCCACCGAGAGCTCCTTGGCCTCACAGGCCTGCAGCCAGTAGATATCGTCCGGCTGGCCGATTGCCCCGCCTGCCATAAATCGCAGGCCGAGTTCGGCAAAAACCCTCCGCAAAACCGGGTAGCCCAGCCCCAGGTCGCCGATGCAGTCTTCCCGTTTCGGGGCAGCTTCCTGCGCCCAACCGAGCAGCTTTTGGAACCATTTTCTGCGCAACGGGTCGAGGCGCTTTAAGATCGCCCTCGTCGCCTGTTCGCGCTTTTCGACCACGGTACGCTGGCGGGTATACGGGTCGCTGCCTTTCCCCTCCAGATAGGCCGTGAGTGTTTTGACCAACGGCGCAGGGTCGTCGGCGGGAACCGGTTTAGCAAAGTCCAGATCATAGACGGTGTGCCCAAAATTTGCCAGGTGGGCTTCGAAGCGGGAGCGGAACTCACCCCAAGCGGGGCTCGAGCCGATCGGTGACGCCCCGCCCTGCAGCGCCTCACACACATCTTTTGCCGGCGATCCCAGCACATAAGTGGCAAGCGCGGGTTGTTCCTTTATCCACCGGGCCAAGTCGAACAGTGACTTCTCGGCACGCAGGGGCAGGCTGTCGAAACCCAACAGGAAGATTGAGGCCTCCGGATCATGTTTGTTTTTGACCAGGCCATTGTAGAAACGACTGAAGGAGAGTTCGCTGGAAGAGGCTGCCGGGATCAGGCCGGCCTGGGCCACGGAGTAACATTCTGCCGTACAGGCAAAGATCTCGTTCGCCGCTTTCAATAGCTCTGTGGGGGAAAGTGCTGCAAGCACCTTCCCCTGCCATCGATCAACCACTGTATGGTATTTTTCGGTCATTGCCGTCCAGCGCACCTGGCTGGTCTTGAGCATCTTCTGTACGGCTCCCCGCATCAGCGCGACCGCCATGGCCCAGACCATTTTTAGCCCTAAGACCATCCCAACATACACATATCCATTCACCACCGCGAATGGATAGCCATCTGAACCGATTTGCCCCATGTATTCGCCCATCAAGGCCTGGCCGGCCTTCTCGGCCATCGGCACACCGAGAGTGGCGAACAATGGCGAAACGGCGCCAGGTACGAACTCGGCGAAACTCATGCGCATCAGGAGGGCTTTGGGGTTGGGGCTGGTCCAATCCAGTGGCGGCTCCGGCAGCGACGTAATTGGGCGGGCTTGCAAGATGGCAAACTTGCCATGAGACAAGGCCCATTCGATATCCATCGGCATTCCGTACAGGTCTTCGATCCTGCCTCCCAGGCGGGCCAGTTCCTCCGCCCGCGACCGGGAAAGCACCGCTTTCTTTTGAATGGGACGGGGGACGGGCTGTTCGCGCGTTCCGGAATCCGTCCGGACGGTCATGACCTGCTTGCCAGCGATCGCGCGCCGGAGTATCCGACCCGAGAGCCTGTCTACTGTTATTGTGTCGGGGGTGACAGCCCCCGAGACGACCGCTTCTCCCAAGCCCCAGGCAGCGTTGATTACCAGCTGGTCACGCCGGCCGTTCAGCGGGTTGGCTGTGAACATCACCCCGGCAGCATCAGCCAGGACCAGTTCCTGGACAACGACCGCCAGCGCGATATCTTCAGGCGCGATATTCTGCTTTGCACGGTAAGCGATAGCGCGCCCGGTCCACAAGGAGGCCCAGCAGTGTTTGACAGCCTGCAGCACGGCATCCTGCCCTCGAATGTTCAGGTAGGTTTCCTGCTGCCCGGCAAATGAGGCCCTTGGCAGGTCCTCGGCAGTGGCGGAGGAACGTACCGCCACGGGAGCATCCTTTATGCCTGCATATGCGGCGGAAATGGCGGCGGTGATCTCCACTGGGATCGGCGCGGTGGTGAAGAGTTCCCCGATCTGCCGGGAAGTCGCTTCCAGGCTGGCCGGCAGTGCGGGGTCGACTGCCTTGATCGCCGCTAATATCCGGGACTGGAGCCCATTGTCCGCAACAAAACACCGGTATGCCTCCGTGGTCAGGTGGAAACCGCCTGGCACTGGTAATCCGGCTCGGGAGAGCTTCGCGAGCGACGCGCCTTTTCCGCCCACGGTTTCGAGTGTGGCTTTAAGGTCAGAGAGAGGGAGGATGAATTGCGACATGGTTACCTCTTTGCATGAAAGTTGAGTCCTGATTTCTATTGAGCACGACCCGCCCTGCCGTGCCATCCCCGGTGATTATCTCACCATCCCGGATCCGCTGCGTGGCAGACCTGGTACCCATCACCACCGGGATGCTGTACTCGCGGGCGACTATGCTGCCGTGCGCCAAGGTCCGTCCACGTCAGTGGCCAGGCCAGAAATATGGGCGAAGAGCAGCGTTCTGATCGTTCGCGTTTGCAATCTTGAGAGTGTACCAAATGGACCGCAACCAGCGTAGACATGCAGCTGGCTTTGGCACTCGGATTTGCGGTCGCTGTCTTCCAGATCGGGAGGCTTTTCTAAGATGCTTCAACAATTTCTGGAGACAATCCAAGCTGGAGAGGTACAAAGCCTGCTGGAGATTGCTCGTTCGATGGATATCTCTCCGGATATGGTTCTCCGGATGGTAAACGAATTGTCCATTAAAGGCTACCTGTAGGAGAATGGTGTGGACTGCGAGGAGCCTCAAAAAGGTTGTCCAGACTGTCCGGTCAACAACACCTGCCAGGTGATTGTCAAACATTGATTCCTAACAGAAAAAGGCAGGGCGGCGATCGCAGCTCCAGGTCCGTCCACGATTGCCGGCGTGAGTACCGACCTGCGTTGATCGAACCGGTTTCGCACTGACAGCGTAAACGACCTCTTCTGGGATCGACAGAAGAGGTCGTTTTTCAAGTGAAAATACATTAAGATCCGGTCTCCGGCTGCCCGGAGATTGCCAGATTCTCGACTATTCCTTGACCTGCAACGAGAGGTTGATCTGGATGCCCATCTGGGCGATTGAGCAGGCTGTCTTTGGAATCAGGCGTTTTTCTTGCGCATTTTTGATCCTAATATTTCAGCCATTCCAACTGCGCCAACCCCGCACAACAGATGCAGAACTTGAATAATCCAATGACCAGTCTCTGGAAGAAGCTTATCTTGAGCCAATCCCCAAATCGGGAGAATCAGTCCCCATGCAGCCGCAAGAATCACCAGCCACTTCGAAACTCCTGCCCGCAAGGCCATGTAGGCCAGCACCCATAGTGCAAACACCATAATAGAGCCGACCAGGATATGGCAAATAATGAGAAAATCAGCATTTCCCGTCCAAACAATGATCCCTAAAATCAATTGGATCAATCCAGTAACCCGTATTGTCCATTGTAAAATCGACACATTCTTCAATTTATTTTTCTCCTGTTACTTTCGGGGTAGATAAGGTCTTTTCCTTAAGGAGCAGGGTTCCTTCATGCTACCAAAATGGGTTTACCGGAGAGCTATTCCTTCACCTGCAGGGATAGGTACAACTGGATGCCCATCTGGGCAATCTGGTCCTTCTGGGCCTCCAACCAGTCAATATGGCCTTCCTCGTCCTTCAGGATGGAGGTGAGCATGTCACGCGTGCCATTATCAGCGAGTTCCCCGGCCTGTGCAATCGCAGCATTGTAGTTCGCGACCGCCCCGGCCTCGGATTCGTGATCATGGTTCAACTGGTCTTCGACGGTGTTGCCAATATGCATGGGGTTGATCTTGCTGACGGTGGATTTGCCTTCCAGGAAGATGATGCGACCGATCAGCATTTCCGCATGCTTCATTTCATCCACTGCCCGACCTTCCACTGCCTTATGCAGGCGGACGTAGCCCCAGTTGTCACACATCTCGGAGTGGACCATGTACTGGCTGACGGCAGTCAGCTCGTCAGCGAGAAGTGAGTTCAAAGTTTCGATAACCTTATCATTGCCTTTCATGGGAAGATTTCCTTTCTTTTTGTGGAATATTGAGGTTGTTTGTTGAGCGTCAAATCCATGGCTTTGTAAGGCTTGCGCCGTGGTCTATGATAAAAGCGGGTCACTTGACTTTTTCAAGCGGGATACCGAGTGCGTCTGCGACACCTTTGCCGTAGGCCGGGTCGGCCTTCAGGCAGTTCCCGATGTGGCGGATCTTGATGAATTCGGGTGCATCGCCCATGGCCCGGGCGGTGTTCTCGAACAGCACCTGTTGTTGAGCCTTGCTCATCAAGCGGAACAACTTTCCAGGCTGGGTGTAATAATCGGAATCATCCTCGCGGAAATTCCAGCTGTCCGCTGCGCCAAACAAATCCAGTGAGGGATCTTTGTATTCGGGTTGTTCCTGCCATTCGCCAAAACTGTTTGGTTCATAACCGATGGTCGCACCGGCATTACCATCCACACGCATTTGACCATCCCGGTGGGATGGATTTGCAGGAGCATACTTAGGGCTGTTGACCGGGATCTGATGATGGTTGACGCCCAGACGGTAGCGTTGCGCGTCGCCATAGGCAAACAGGCGACCTTGCAGCATTTTATCCGGTGAGAAGCTGATTCCAGGAACCACGGCGCCGGGGTTGAAGGCTGCCTGTTCCACATCCTGGAAGTAGTTCTCCGGATTTCGATTTAATTCGAGCATGCCCACCTCGATCAAGGGGAAATCCTTTTTGTACCACACCTTGGTCAGATCGAAGGGATTGTAAGGCATCTTCCTGGCCTCTTCTTCGGTCATCACCTGGATAAACATCGTCCAGCGCGGGATATCACCCCTGGCAATGCTCTCGAACAGATCACGCTGATGGCTTTCGCGGTCCTTGGCGATGATCGATTCCGCTTCCTGATCGGTGAGGTTCTTGATACCCTGTTGTGTGCGCAGGTGGAATTTGACCCAGACGCGTTCATTTTTGGCATTAATCATGCTGAAGGTGTGGCTGCCAAAGCCGTGCATGTGGCGATAGGAAAACGGGATGCCGCGTTCGCTCATGGTGATGGTGATCTGATGTAGTGCCTCGGGGAGGGAGGTCCAGAAATCCCAGTTATTGAGGGCGGAGCGCAAGTTGGTGTGAGGATCGCGTTTGACGGCGCGGTTGAGATCAGGGAATTTATGCGGGTCACGCAGGAAAAAGACAGGAGTATTGTTGCCGACCAGGTCCCAGTTGCCCTCTTCAGTATAGAACTTCATGGCAAAGCCGCGGATATCGCGTTCAGCATCAGCTGCGCCGCGTTCTCCGGCGACGGTGGAGAAGCGCATGAAGGTTTCGGTTTCCTTGCCAATTGCGGAAAATAACTTGGCCTTCGTGTATTTGGTGATGTCATGGGTGACAGTGAACTTGCCAAAAGCCCCCGATCCCTTGGCATGCATCCTGCGCTCCGCGATCACCTCGCGGTCAAAATGAGCCAACTTTTCCTGATACCAAACGTCCTGCATCAGCATGGGGCCGCGCGGGCCAGCAGTCATGGCATTTTGATTATCGGGTACAGGGGCGCCAGCAGCGGTGGTGAGTTTCTTTTTCTTGGTCATCGGAATCTCCTTTTATGAACTGGAATGAACGATTTTTTATATATCAACTTGCACCAAGGTGGAGAATGTGAGCATCATTTATGTTTTGATACCTCCTTTAAATAACAATTACTAACGGATAGTCATTCTCCTTGAATTTGAAAAAAAAGAGAATGCTCATGAACCATTTTATCTGCAATCGGGACAAAGTCCGTAAAACGTAATTTGGGGGCGAATAATCTGAAAGCCTGAAGTTCTCTCTAATTTCTTGATAGAAGATGGATCAAGGTCCATATCTCCATCCAAAATCTTGCTGCATTGCAAACAAATCATATGGGGATGGGGATAAGGGCGATTGCCATCATAGTGACTGTCATCCCGCAGATCGATCTCCAATACCTGTTTCATTTCCTTGAGCAGAGCCAGTGTTTTGTAGACAGTAGCATGACTCATGGTTGGGAACTGGGTTTTGATTTTTGCAAAAAGCTGCGCCGCGCTGGGATGGCCTTCGCTGGCGGAAATCAAGCGCACCAACTCGACCCGCTGGGGTGTCAGCCGGAAAGAGCGTTCTTTCAGAGCAGCGATCAACTCATCGAAGCGGACTTCAGGATCAGGCATAGGATTAGTATTCGATAGATAATCTTTATAGATAATAATTATCCGTAAGTATACTTGATCGAGCTGGAATACACAAGACAAATGGTGAAGAAAACCAATAGAACTCCATCATTATCCTATCAACATTCAAGAGGCTGTTGCTCCCTTTTCCTGACGGAGTGTAAATTCCCCTTCCCCTTACCTCTGAAAGATTATATTCCTCCGAAAAGTCCGGGATGGTTTTCTTTTCAATAGTATGCAGCCGATAAATCTCCAAATTTCGCGGATTGGCCGGACACGGGGGGGGTTTAAAACTAATGCGCTCTTACCTAGAGCGTAATTTATGGGGCATATCGACCGAATGGAACAAGTGCCCCCAGGGGGGATTGTATATTCGGATAATACAAAGTCGAGAGGGTGGGTGGGAACCGGAATTTTCCGGGCCAGAGCGATAGGCAATACCCCTGGATGAATCGAAATTGATTTACCTAAAACCGGTCACAAAACAGACTGTCATAAGGAACAACAAACCGGGAAGAACCTTGAGAATTGTACTGTTCAAAAGAAGGGGTTTCCCGATTCGAAGAAAAGACAGCCATAACCCGGCTACACTGATTAATACCCCACCCAAACTTACCAGGGCGAAAGAAAGGTGTGCTAATCCAAAAAAAACGAGGATGATTGGAAGCAGGAAAATCGTCAACCCGGCCACGCCATGAACACTGGCCAGTAAGATGACTGGTAGTTTGTTCCTCATTGGGAAAATACGAGTAATAAGGATTGTCAAGAACCCAATGATTACAAAGATTAAATAGAAAATTCTGGTAGAAGAGAGATGCTCCCAAACCAAACCGAGAGATAAACCAAGCGGAATGATGGTTGAGATGATGACTACGGCGGGGCTGTCCAGCACATCAAAACCGAGGATGATGAGCAGCAGACCAGCTACGAGCAACACGCCAAAGCTAATGGTGTAGGTGATCAGCGGGAGCGTGTCCGCACTGTTGATTCCTACCGCCACTTGCCAGGCAGCCAGCAGGCAGGTAAATAACAGGAGGATGCGGTCAAGGATGGTTATTTTCATTTTCCCTGCCCCGCGGCAAGAGCGGCATTGGAGCGGCCAAACAGCCGGTAATACAGCAGACTGGATGCGAATAGGCTGAACCCCAATCCGAGGTAGGCGATCGCCAGGATCGGCTTGGGGACCGGGGAATAAACGCGCAGATAAATCCCCAGGAAGATCATGAAACCCACCAGCGGGTAGGTCTTCCATTCCTGAAATGCAAAGAGACAGATGCGATCTTTGGTGTACGCGTTGATACGGCGGATGTTCTTACAAGCCAGTTTGGAAAAGCCGAACCTGTATATAGCTGCGCCTAGGACCGCTCCGGCAAAGATCAACAAGAGCATGATCATCCAATCAACGAGCTTTAGCCAACGGGAGGCGAATGCAATGAGCATGATGCCGACGCCGGACCACATCAGACCGGCAGCCACTTGCAGCCACTTCTTGGTGATGGCCGGGTAAAGTTTGCTGAGGAAATAGGTCATTAGAACCCCTTATATTGTGCCAATGGAAAGCAGGATCATTGCGCTGAGCATATAAAACGATGCATACTTGAAGAGCCCAAAGTTGATGCGCTCGGTTGGCCGGAAGATGCTTGCGATTGCCAGCAGGAACAGCCCCCCGGATAGGACGGCCAACAAGCGTACGAAGCCCCATTGCATTCCGATTAGGGCGCTGGCCACGCCAATGGATAGCGCCGCGAGGATGCTGGAGACGGCAATGACAGTCCGGGTGGTCTGGAAGCCATATGTGGAAGGGAAGGTGGGGATTTTCGCAGCCTGATAGTCACCGTAATAACGTATTGCGAAAGTCAGGATGTGGGTGGGGATCCAAAACAGTACAGCGAGAGAAAGCAGAATACCGATACCGTCAATATGACCGAGACCAAAGGCGCGTCCGGCCAGGATAGGCATCCCGCCCGAGATACCGCCCCAGACGATACTCCAGCAGGTGTGCCGTTTGAGCAACATCGTATAAACGACCACATCGAAGGAAAGACCGGCGAAAACGATTAACCCATAGAGTGGACTCAATGCCACCGACATGCCGACGCCAAACGCCGAAAGCGACAGTCCCAGGCGCAAGGCTTCGTTGGGAGAGACGCGCCCATCTGCCAGCGGACGGTGGCTGGTGCGGTTCATTGCTGCGTCTATGTCGCGGTCAAACCACATATTGAGGATGGTGCTCCCGGAAATCGCCAGGAACAGGCTAAACCCCATACCCAGGAAATCATACCAGTGCATCACCGGGCAGCGCGCACTCATGTACCCAGCGAGGCCAGTGGAGAGCAGTAGGCCAGCCTGGAGGCCTTTGATCAAAAGCCAGTAGAGGCGGAGCTTGGATTTCACAATAGCAAGGGTGACCATTAATTTCTCCCTACAAAATCATGGATTTTGCACACACCGGAACCCAACGCTGGGGCTGTAATACATCGGTGGGGCGCTGTTGCGAACCCAGATACGAAGGTCCATGTCATAGGTACCCTTCGAGCCGCCGTGCATGAAGCGATCACTGAAGCCAGGCAGGATACCCCCTACCCACTGCCACACGTTCCCGGCCATATCGTACAGTCCGTAAGGGCTGACCGAGTTGAGCGTGCTGTACCCATCGTATGTCTTGCCGTTGTAAAACCCGACCGGGCTGGTACGCGATCCGAACGTGGACATGTCCTCGAATGGGTCGCGGCTGGCGTAGAAGTTGGCATTATTACGGGCGATCTCATAACCCCACGGGAACGGACGGTCATCGGCGGACCCGCGAGCAGCTTTTTCCCATTCCAGTTCGGACGGTAGCCGGAAGCTGTAGTAGCCACAGTAGCTCCACGCGCCGAACCAGGAGACGTTCGTCATTGGGTGGTTTTCCCAGCCGGAGATCACGGTAAAATTGCTGCCATCAAAGTTGAAGCGCGAGGCCGGATCGTTGATGGGGACGATGATGTAATCCCCTGCGCTGATCTCCAGTTCGTGCTTGGCACCTTGGAACTCGTCGCCAGGATACGGACCGACGATCTGGTCGCCACTGACTTTGAGTGTGCCATCCGCCAGGGCAGCGTTGAGGAAGTCCACGTATTGGGACACAGTCACATCGGTGACCATGATCTGGTAATCGTAATCAATCGCTGTGGGCTTGGCTTCCTGACCGGCGTTGAAACTTCCCGCCGGAACGGTTATCCAGGCAGTTGGGTCAACGCCTGTATCATAAGTTGGGATTGAAGCACTCAGGTCAACCGGAACACAGGAGGCTAATAGCGTGGCAAACAGGAGCACAGCCAGGAATGGGCGCTTCATTTTTCCACCTCCTCGGAGAGTTCATTTTCCACCTCTTCGGTCCAGCGCCCTTTCCTCTTGAACAGGTCAAGCAATCGCCAGATCAGCACGATAGCCAGAAGAACCAGTAGCAGGCTGAGTCCAATATCCATTAACAGCATCAGTGTGTTCACCAATGGCTGCTGGGTGGCCTCGGAGATGAACAGCCGTTTCATCTCAAAAACGGTAACGGAAGCCAGGGCAATGTCTGAAAGGATGATGATGGACCAGCCGTATAGTTTACGCAGTTTGCCTTTCAGGCCGATCATGTCACCGTAGTAGAGCAGAATGATAGTGGCGATGATGGCTGAAAGTGCGTGCCAGTGGCCCGTCAGTTCGATGCGTTCCTCAAGGGCAGGCCAGAGGCGGAAGATCTTGTCCAGTTCCACCGCCATAATAATGCCGACGAAGCTGGTGGTGAAATTCATAAAGAGCATCTGCCAGAGCGGACCGAAACGAAGCGGGTCATGCAACAATGCACTGATTTTTTGACCGAAATTGGGTTTTTGGAGGTGAGACGTGCCCTCACGAATCAATTGGCCCCATTCCCAGATGAGCAGGAACAACGCTGCCAGCATGGCGGGCGTTGCACCGACATAAATGATCATGTGGGCCACCGGTTCGAGCGGGGTGGCCACACCCCAGACGCCCAGGTTGAGCACGATGGTGCCTAAGATCATCAGTGGCATGGCGATCTTGTGGAGGATGCCTTTGAAGTTCAGCCAGCAGCCAATGATGAGGGTGAGCATGATTGCGATCAAAGCCAGCATGATGTGCAGGTGGCCGATGACCGAATATTCCATAACGGTCTTCTCTGGCAGGCGGATGATATCTTGGGCCATGAAAGTCTCGAAACCGTTTCCATAATAAGAACCGGGAATGGCTCCGAAAAGGGAGGAAAGAACGGTGGTGAGGGCAGTCGCAAAGAAAGCCATCCGCTCCACATCCACCCCTTTTTTGGTGCGGGCATAGGCTTTTTCCGGCTGGTAATATTCTTTGTTCCAAGGCCAGAGGGCGATAACCAGCAGGACGCCGGCAAAGAAGATCAGGCTCAAGCCGGTGATAAAAAGCCCATGGAACACCCAGTTATGGCCCCAGTAAGCAAATCCCATGCCAAAGATAATGGTCAGGATATAACCGACCGTGATGAGCACACGCACGGCTTGCTTGTAGAATTCTTTCATCATCAGCAGGCTGGTGATCATGTACGTCTCGATGGCGACTACGGCCATGGCGATGGAGTGATACAGGATGATGATGCGTCCCTCGCGCTCCGCCTCCACCAGTTTCATGCCGAGAGTACGCACAATCACATCCCGCACCCCGAATTCAGCCATTGGGCCGGAGACCATCCCAAAAATGGCAGTCTCAATGGCGATCATCGCTATCGCCACAAGAATCAATCCCTTGGTGGAATTAAATAAGTAATTGAAGCGGTCTTTGATAAATTGCATGGGTGCCTCCCTAGCCAGGGTCAGTAAACTCAAATGGAACCGTGGTCAGGATGATCCTTTTTCCTGAATTACACAACCGAAAGAGATGCCGTCGCCTTCTGCCATGGCGAAGACCACAGGGACGATGGGCCATCGTCCCTGTGGCGGCAATAGCCGGAATTTCTAAGCTTGAGGCTCGGCTTCCATCCGGGTCCAGCGCTGCCATAGGCCGGGCCAGACCAGGATTACCAGCAGGCCAAGGCAGGCGATCGGCCCCAGGGCAAACAGGGAGAAGCGTCCCAGTTGCTCGCCCGTGGCGATCGTCAGCGGGATGCCGACAACCAGCTCGGTTGTGGCAGCTGTGACCCCGATCACGCGCATCCACTCCTTTGATTTCATGACGATGCCGACCGTGACCACCGCCCAACCGATCATCGCCACCCAGTGCAGGCGCTCCACCAGGGTGAAGATCGGCGTGCCGATCGTGACCATGCGGCTCGTGCTGGCGACGCCGTTCATCCAGCAGAAGATATAGGCAACGCCGGTCACCAGCGAAACCAGCGTCACGCTCCAGGAGACCTTGCCCACCAGTCTCAGGAACAGAAACCACAGCAGCAGGTACGGCCAGAAGAGCAGGAAATAGATAGGTGGCTCACCGGCAGCCAGAAATGGTACATTGATGAACCAGCTGCCTAGCAGGGCCAAGACCAAAGCCACCACCGAAAGGAAGAAGGCCCAGTTCTTCTTGGTGAAAAAACCGTAAGCGCTGACTGCGAACAGAACTCCGCCGAGGATGCCGAAATCTGTCATGATAGGAAATATATATTTGAGCAGGATCTCGCAGCCGGGCTCGGCGGATTTTAGGTGCTGGCTGATCTGGTACCAGTTCAGGAAGATCACGAAATGCCCGATGATGCCCATCAGGGCAGCGATGGAAGCCAGGATGCCTCCCAACACATTCTTGTCTTTCATATTCATAATCAAATTCTCCTTTGTAGATGGATTAGGGATTGGTGCCGGTCATGGTGTGGCACGAACAACCGTTGTAATAGGGGGTGTCGTGGTGATGAGCCACGTAGACCACCGTCCCGGGTTTGATGTTGATGTTACATTTAGAAAGGAAATCCGGGGCAAGTGTCCACTGGTATACCTGGACATTGCAGGCGACGTAAACGGTTCCGCTCCAGGTGTCGTTGCATAATGGACCTTCAACTACCTGATCCACAGTGACGGTTTTACCCCCGATATTCATCGCCATTGGAGTGGGAGTGGGCCCGGACGTAGGTGTGGGCAGTTCCTCCGGCGGGACCATGAGGTAGCTCGGTGTACCGGTTCCTGCCGGGCAGACCGAAGCTTGTTTGCCACACCCTGTCAGGAAAATCAGAGCAAGGAACAAGGGGAGGAAATATGCATATCGTGTCATCGTTACTCCTGTTATGTGAAAGATAGCACAAAAGGGTTCAGGTAGTCTTTGCCTTAAAGCAAATGGACTCTTGATATAATGACTGGTATGGAATCATTGACAGGCCTGTTACACATCCATCCCGTTTTTGCCTCAATGGGAACAGAGGATCTGAATCTCTTCGTAAAATTGGGCACTTCCAGAAAACTTCAAAAAGGAGAAGTATTAGCATTGCAAGGAGATGTCTGGCCGTACCTGTTCTTCGTGGCTGAAGGGGAATTGGATGCGGTCAAGGGTTCCCGTGAAGGACGCAATCTATTGGTAACAACATTCGGGAAAGGGGAGTTGTTTTGGGGATTGGCTTTTTTCCAGGAGAATGCGCCTCTCCTCGCGACTATGGAGGCGAATCGCCCGTCGTCCATTTTTCTTTGGTCGCGGCAGCGCATCGAACCAATTTTCATCGAACATGGGCGGATGAGCTGGGAGTTGTGCCATGTGATGATCCAGCGCATGCAACGCGCTAGCGCCATCGTCGATGACCTGGCATTCCAGCCGGTAGCCGGGCGCCTGGCTCATCTTTTGCTCGACCACTTTGACACTGCCGGAGAGCAAGCTGTCGAGCGGTCGTTGACCTTGGATGATATGGCAACTCGGATCGGAACGACGCGCGAAATGGTCTGCCGCGTCCTGTACCGTTTCGCAGATAAGAAACTGATCAATGTGACCCGTACAGAATTCGTCTTGACCGACCGCGATGGTCTGTCCCGCCTGGCAGACGAAAATTAAGCAAGCGATTTCCATTTTCGGCAGAGCGACTTCTTAGCAAGATGGGGGCGAGCTCGAAGATGGATTGAAAGCACGTGCGATCCATATCTTGAAAACTCTACTACCGATAAATAAAATACGCTCTGAAATCAAAGCGTATTTTATAAAAAAGTACCATGTAGAACATATGGACTATCTGTTCCTGTACCTCCAAGAAGGTATTGTATTTACGGATAATCAAAAGTTGAGAGAGTTATATTTGTACCGAAGTCCTGAATTCTACATATCAATAATGAGGGTGGTGAATCATGCAGGTTAATTACGCCTTCACAACAAATGCTGTAATCTCCGACGGAGATTACAGGTGAACAGGCATTTTCTCTTGGCTTGCTTTATACTCGCGCATTTCGGTATTCCAAAAAAAGAGCATAGAGATTTGTAGCACTTTCGACATGCTATAATCCTATAATGAAAAATAAAACACTTCCAATTTTCATTGGTGGTACTCCCCAAAAGGAACCAGAGCAAACCGTCACGGGCGAGTATGTCACCATATGGGGCGAAATATTTTATAGAATCCAAAATTATGATGCCATAGAGCCGTTCTTTATGAGCATCGTAAGCAGTTCCAATCACTGGCTCTTTATCTCATCAAGCGGAGGTCTTTCTGCTGGTCGGATCAGCGCCGAACAGTCTCTCTTCCCCTACTACACAGAGGATAAGCTGACCGAAAATAGCGAAAATACTGGAAACAAGGCGATAATCCTTGTCACACGCACACAACGGACCAGCCCGTGGGAGCCATTTTCAGTGCGGCAACAAGGGATCTATCACATCGAACGCAATATTTACAAAAATGTGGCTGGCACGGTGCTGATTTTTGAAGAAATTAACCACAGTCTGGGGTTGACCTATCGTTATACCTGGCGAACCAGTGATGCATTTGGCTTCGTAAAGACGACCTGGTTACAAAACTCGGGGAAGTCACCCTGCCAGATCGAGCTTGTCGATGGTCTTCAGAATATTCTACCCGCCAATATTACATCCTTGACCCAGAATATATTCAGTCCCCTTTTGGATGCCTATAAACGTAGTGAACTGGATACTGGAACCGGTCTGGCTATCTTTTCACTTAATTCAACCCTGACGGACCTGGCTGAACCCAGCGAGTCGCTACTGGCAACGACGGTTATGCAGCTTGGGCTTGATCAGGTGGACTATCTGCTCTCGTCGGTGCAACTTGATGCCTTTCGCAATGGCATGGGTGTGACAATGGAAACGGATGTTCGTGGGCGGCGTTGTGCATATTTTGTGCATACCACCCTCAACCTTGCTCCGAATATGGAACACTCATGGCACCTGGTGGCAGAGGTTAGCCAAGATAGCGCCTCGATCGTCCGTTTGGTAAAAAGTCTAAAAGAAAATCGGGCCAACCTGGCAAATACCCTAGAATCTGACATCGGATCGAATAACACAAATTTGGAGAAGATCGTCGCCAGCGCCGATGGCTGGCAGGTCTCCCAAAGTCAACTTCGCTGCGCCAACCATTTTGCGAACGTCATGTTCAATGAGATGCGCGGCGGTCTTTTCGCTGACCAATACCAGGTTCACAAACAAGATTTTGTCGAATTTTTATCGGTTCGTAATCCTCCGATTCTCGTTGAGGAAGCACTTTTTTTTTCCAAATTACCCCCTGATATTTCTATCTCCGCCCTTCAAACCCGCTCGGAAGCTAGCGGTTCAGCAGATCTAATCCGCTTGAGTTATGCCTACCTGCCCCTATCGTTCAGCCGACGACATGGTGACCCCAGCCGCCCCTGGAATCGCTTTGCAATCAATATCAAAAAAGATGATGGCTCTCAGCAATTGGGTTATGAAGGGAACTGGCGCGATATTTTTCAAAACTGGGAAGCTCTCGCCTATTCTTATCCGGAATATGTTGAAAGTATGATTTGTACATTCCTGAACGCAACAACATTAGATGGGTATAACCCTTATCGAATTACTCGCCAGGGGATCGAATGGGAACTTCCAGAACCCGGCAATCCCTGGGCGAATATTGGCTACTGGGGTGACCACCAAATCATCTATCTCCAAAAACTGATGGAGGTCAGTGCCAGAGTGCATCCTGGCAAGCTTCAAGCATTTCTTGCCCAACCAATTTTCAGTTATTCCAATGTTCCGTACCGGATCAAACCTTATACGGATATACAGGACGATCCTTACAATACCATTGATTTTGATTGGCCTCTGGAACGGGAGATCGAGTTGCGGGTGAAGGAACGCGGAACGGACGGTAAACTGACATCTACGCACGCCGGGAAAATCCTCCTTGCCAATCTCGCAGAAAAACTACTCACCCTGCTGCTCGCCAAGCTGGTGAACTTTGTCCCGGAAGGCGGCATCTGGATGAACACCCAACGCCCCGAATGGAATGATGCCAACAATGCCCTGGTTGGCAAAGGGTTGTCGGTTGTAACCCTGTGCTATTTGCGACGTACCATCGTTTTTTACAAGCAGTTGTTGGAACAGAGTGCCCTCAGAACAGTTCAAATCAGCCGGGAAGTTCAAGAACTTTATTTACAGATATCCCAAATCCTGGTCCGATACCGGAACGCACTCAATAATTCTTTCGATGATAATCAAAGACGCGCCATGATGGACGCGCTGGGTCAGGCAGGGAGTGATTATCGCGGAAACTATTATTCCCATGGGATCTCAGGCGAATTGACGCAACTTCCGATACCGGATATGGTCGCATTTCTCGATCTGGTGCTGCAATATGCCGATCATTCATTACGGGCGAACAAACGCAGCGATAGCTTGTATCACTCTTACAACATTCTGCATCTCGATCCCAAGCTTGCATCCATCAGCCATCTCTATGAAATGTTGGAAGGCCAGGTTGCCATCCTTTCATCAGGGATGCTATCCGGTGAAGAGTCGTTAGCGCTGCTGGAGCGCATGAGACAAAGCAAATTGTACCGGGCCGACCAGCACAGTTACATTCTCTATCCAGATCGAGATCTACCGGGTTTTCTCGAGAAGAACTGTATTACGGCAGCCCAGGTAAGTGGCCTGGCGCTTATTTTGGAACTGGTAAGGGCGCAGGATCATACTCTGATCACCAGGGATGAAAATGGTAACCACCATTTCAACGGCCATATCCGCAACTTGAAAGATGTGAGGCGGTGTCTCGATGCACTCCAAGGCAAACCTCAATATGCAGAACTGGTAAAGGCTGAGGCTGCACAGATCGAGGCATTGTTTGAAGATGTTTTTAACCATGATGAATTTACCGGACGCTCTGGAACCTTTTTTGCCTATGAGGGCCTGGGAAGCGTTTACTGGCATATGGTCTCCAAGCTAATACTGGCAGTGCAGGAAACAATCCGGCGTACGAGGAGTGAACCATCCACCCGGGGTTTACTGGAAAAATATGCTGATCTTTGCAAAGGACAAAGTTTCAATAAGACCCCTGCTGTTTACGGTGCTTTCCCTACGGATCCTTATTCACACACACCGAAAGGCCGCGGAGCCAAGCAACCAGGGATGACCGGGATGGTCAAAGAAGAAATTCTAATCCGCCAGGCGGAACTTGGATTTTCCATCGAAAACGGTAATCTGGTGTTTGACTTTCTGCTGCTGGACAGGAAGGAATTTCTTGCCGATTCCAAAGTATGCTCTTATTGGAGTGTTGATGGACAGCAGCAGAAAATGGAATTGCAGGCGGGTTCCATTGCTTACTCAATTTGCCAGGTTCCGGTAATACTCCAAGCTTCAAACGAAACCTACATTCAGGTACATCTGACCGATGGTAGTACCCAACAGATTGAAGGTCATGTTTTGGATATTGTCTACAGCAAGCATATCTTCCAACGAGATGGCATTGTCCACCACTTGAACGTTTGCCTTATTCCATGAAATTAATCAAAGGGGAAAAACATCAAGCTGCCTGGAGTGTTCCGGATTATCTCCCCATCGGTGCCTGCTGATGCTGTAACCCTCGATTTAACTTCTTGTCGTCTTTCACCGCTGATTCTTGGCGATGTTCATATCCCTGATGCTCAGCCTAAAATCTTTAAATGCCAGCGAATTCCCGGATTGGAGCACAGAGTTGACTTTGGCTCTGAGTGCCATTATGATTGCAGATGTCGTTGACGTCGGCCCGCACTGGGGATCGGAGCATGGCGTCACACGGAG
>CAISEG010000124.1 GCA_903884265.1 uncultured Anaerolineales bacterium
CCCGGCCTTCGCGGTGTCGAAGGCAAGTATGAGATGATCCCGTCGCAGTACGACAAGGTGTTCACGAAGCACGACTCGAAGATGGCCCTCGAGCGTACCGCCGAAATGCGGTATCTGGGCCTCGCGCAGTTGAAGACCGAAGGTGGTCAGACTGCATTCGACTCGGGCGCTGGTGAGCGTTTTGTGTACAACCAGGAACACACTGAAATCGCCCTGGGGTATGCTATCACCCGCAAGGCGATCGATGACAACCTGTACAAGACGCAGTTCCACCCGTCGAACCTGGGCCTGATTGAATCCTTTCAGCAGACCAAGGAAATCTACGGCGCGAACGTGCTGAACACCGCCACGACCTACAATGCGTCGATCGGTGGTGACGGCAAGGCTCTGTGCGCCACCGACCACCCGATTGACGGTGGCACGGTTGCAAACCGCCCGACGACTGACGTTGACCTGAATGAAGCCACGCTGCTGAACGGCATGATCGCCGTTCGTACGAACTTCAAGGATCAGGCCGGCCTGAAGGTCTTCGCCCGCGCTCGCAAGCTGGTGGTTCCGCCCCAGCTTGAGCCGGTTGCTATCCGCTTGACCAAGACTGAACTGCGTCCTGGCACGGCAGACAATGATGTCAACGCGATCATGATGACCGCTGGCGGCCTGCCAGAGTCGTACATGGTGAACGACTTCCTCACGTCTAGCCGCGCTTGGTTCCTGCTCACGAACATTGATGGCCTCTCCTACATGGAGCGCATTAAGTTTGAGACAGATATGCAAGTCGACTTCGTCACGGATAACCTCCTGGTGAAGGGCTACGAGCGCTACAGCTTCGGCTACTACAACTTCCGTTCGATCTACGGCAGTTTCCCGACCTAACAACAGAACCGCCCCTCCCTCGCAAGGGGAGGGGTTTTAACCCAAAAGGAGGCTAAAATGGCGGCTACCCACTTTAGCGGCCCGGTTCTGTCTGGTGATCTTCAGTCTGGTGATACCAATGGCCCCAACCAGGGTTATGCGGTTCTTATGCAGACTACGTCGATCACTCAGAACAGCACCACTGCCGTTTCTTCGACGCTTTACATTCCGGCTGGCGCGCAGATCATCGACTTTAACATCGACGTTCTGACGGCGTTCAACTCGGCTACGTCTGCAACTCTGAGCATTGGCACTGCCGCTGCTGGTACGCAGTATGTGAGCAGCGTGAACGCTAAGACTGCTGGCCGCGCTTCCATCACCTTCAGCGCCGCGCAGCTTGCGGCGATGTCTGGTGTAACCGTTCTCGGCGTTGCTGCTGCAACGTCTGCGCCGGTTGTTGTTACCGTCACTCCGGTTGGCGCCACCAGCGCCGGATATCTGGAAGTGACGATCATCTACGCTCAGCAATAAGGAGACACCTCATGAAGGGTCGTAAAAATCGCGCTTCTGGTGGTGGGATGGACTCCCCCAGCATGGGCACTCGTGAGTACGAGCAGGACATCAGCAGCAACCCGGAGAGCCGGGTGAACGCGCCGAAGATCACCAAGGCCGCTGAAGAGCGCAAGCGTGGTGGCAAGGCCGTTGGCAAGGTGGCTGGTATGGCCGCTAAGATGCATATGGGCCGCAAGCCTCGCAAGGCCGGTGGCCGCGTGGGTGCTGACAGCAGCCCTCTCTCCAGCGCCCACAGCGGTACGCCGGCCAAGGGCCGTCATACCGTTGATATTGACTAAAAAGGCTGATGGGGGCTTCGGCCCCCATCTTTCTTTACAAGGAAGGGGGCTGCGTGATGGCTGGTGCCTGGACCCGCAAGGAAGGCAAAAGCGCCTCTGGTGGTTTGAATGATAAGGGCCGCGCATCACTTCGTGCTGAAGGCCACAATATAAAGCCGCCTGTTTCACGTGAAGCAGCGCAGCATAGTGAGGTTGCTGCCTCACGCCGGCATAACTTCTGTTCGCGGATGGAAGGGATGCGCAAGCATTTGACTGGCGCAAAGACGGCGCACGATCCAAACAGCAGGATCAACAAAGCCCTGCGGAAATGGGATTGCAACTGATGAAGAAGGCTTTCTGGGAAAAAGAAGCTCCCAAGGAATCTGGCGACAAGCACATGAGCCGGAAGCA
>CAISEG010000125.1 GCA_903884265.1 uncultured Anaerolineales bacterium
TATCCGGATAATCCACATTGGGCAGCCTCCTGGAATGGAAGCCTTTCTCTTTCTGGGCGCGCATTTACTCTGTGGTATTTCCTCAACCAGTATGACCTCGCCATCCAGACCTTGCTCGATTTTGTCCATCAGGCACCCAATGATGCAAACGCTCCCATCTATCTGATGGAGGCTGGTCGTATCCAGGAACGAGCTGGAAAACTTGAAGACGCCGCGCTCACTTGGGATCGGGTAGCCAACGAATATCCCGGCAGTGAACTCGTCCCGCAGGCTCTCTTCTGGGCTGGCATCACCCGCTACCGTCTCGGGAAATACAGTGACGCCTTGGTCGCTTTCCAGCGTGACTCCATCCTTGCTACGGTATTGGAAGACCAGACAAGTTCCCGATTCTGGATTGGTAAGGCCCAACAGGCCTTGGGGAATACTAAAGGCGCCCAGTCCACCTGGCAGCAAACCGCAGCTCTCGACCAGACCGATTACTACAGTCTGCGCGCCAAGGATATGCTCTTTAACCGCTCCGCCTTCGGAGCCTCACCTGCTGTCAATCTGGCTGTAAATCTGGACACCGAACGCCCCGAAGCTGAAGCCTGGGTGCGCGTTACTTTCAATCTGCCTACGGATACTGATCTCAGCGACCCCAGCGCACTCCTTGCTGACCCGCGCCTCATCCGCGGAACCGAGTTCTTGACACTCGGCTTGGACGCACAGGCACGTTCGGAATTTGATGCATTACGCACATCCATCGAACAAGATCCTGCAAATACCTATCGGTTGGCAAATTACCTGCTCAACCTGGGCCTGTACTATCCGGCTATCGTTGCCATCCGCCAGGTACTCACTTTAGCTGGGATGACCTCCCAATCCCAGACACTTGCTGCACCAGCTTACTTCAACCATGTGCGTTACGGGTTGTATTACCAGGAACTCATCCTTCCTGCTGCTCAACAAGCCGGATTCAATCCCTTGTTTCTGTTTTCAGTGATGCGACAGGAAAGTCTTTTCAATAAGGATGCTCAATCTTCTTACGCGACTGGTCTGATGCAAATCACACCCAATACCGGGCAAATGCTTGCCGAAAACCTTGGCTGGCCCCCAAATTACACATCAGATGATCTTACCAGGCCACTCGTCAGCATTGGTTTGGGAACGTCTTTTTTACAAACACAACGCAGCCGTTTTGAGGGCGACCTTTTCACAGCTTTGGCCTCCTACAATGCCGGTCCTGAAGCTGCCCCCATCTGGCGGGACCTATCCGGCCAGGATTCTGATCTTTTCCTGGAAGTCATCCGTTTTGAAGAGACTCGCAACTATATCCGCAGCATCTATGAAATATATGCGATGTATCTACTGCTATATACAACCACCCCATGATTTCCCAATTAAAAACCATCTCCCGCAGAAATTTGCGGGAGATGGTTTTTAACCGATTTTCTCTACGATTTTTTTGTGGAGCGAACCTGCATCCATGTCATCTACTGAGATCAACTTATCGCGTCCGTTGGCTCCAGCCACCACTTCCAACTGATTCTGCGATACATCCAACACCTTCGCTAGGAACTTGAGAAGAGCCTCATTTGCCTTACCTTCCACAGGTGGTGCAGTCAGATGTACTTTGACCGTCCCATCGCTTAATATTTCAACAATTTCGTTCTTGCTGGCACGTGGAGTCACCCGCACCGCCAGGGCTGCGCCCTTTTTTCCATCATGCAAATGAAAAGGCCTTGGTCCCATAATTTACCTCAAAGAGCATAAAGAAAACTGGTCAGGGCACTTGATAGGATTTCTACCAGAATGATTAATATCAAGGGACTCAGATCAAACATCCCTACCAATGGCACAACTTTTCGGATGGGCGCCAGTAATGGGTTAATAATGCGGTCCAGGGCGCTGCGGACCGGATGGTAAGGGCTGAGAAAATAGGAAAGGATCGAATGGACGATCACGAACAATACGATCAAATTGGCCAGCGTGCTGATTATTTTTACTAAAATAATAACCATAAATCCTCTATACCTTGCGCGGCCCTAGAATTGCCTGGCCCACTCGCAGATATGTTGCTCCTTCTTCAATGGCGATAATAAAATCTGAACTCGTGCCCATCGAAAGCTCTGTCCATTCAATTTGAGGAAAGAGTTCCCTTAATAAAATTTGCAGCCGGTGTAGACGCTGGAAATAAGGGCGCGATTTCTCTGGATTGTCGAAAATGGGCGGCATGGTCATCAATCCTCGCACGCTCAGGTGTGAAAAGGCTATGATTTGTTCAAGCACTGGCTTCAAGTTTAGCCAGTGAGTTTCATCCCAGGCCGGGAAACCGAACTTGCTTTGTTCACCGCTGACATTTACTTCCAATAGCACGGGCAAGCTGCGACCATACTCCTCGCAAAAGTGATCCAAACGTCCGGCAAGCTTGACACTATCAAGCGAATGCAGCATGGAAAAGTGTTCAGCCACAAGATCGGCCTTACGGCTTTGAACATGACCGATCATGTGCCATTCTACTGCAGTTCCGGTGAGAGCAGCGATTTTTGCCACTGCTTCTTCGGCATAATTTTCACCCAAAATGGCTACCCCGGCTGCGATTGCCGCCCGGACCACATCCAGCGGCTGAGTCTTGGATACAACCACCAAGCGTACAGTCCCCGCTTTACGCCCGCACCGTGCGATAGCTTCGGATATCTGGTCGAGAACACGCTGATAACGTTCACGAATAACAGAAGTCAGGGTTTCATCCATACTTGGATTATACCAATGCAATCATCGCTCCAAATCGACCAGTACGCCCCTTTTCTGCGCGGTGCGAATACCAATCCTCGGTATGACAGGCGGTGCATAAACCCGCCACTTCAACATGGCGCACACCCGCCTGCTCCAGGAGCAGGCAATTGGCTGCCCATAGATCGAATTTCGTTTCACCGGGACTCATCGAGAGCAAACCCGCTGCCTCGCTCTCAAAAGTCTGCTCAACCTGGCTTACTACATCCGGTCCGACAACGTAATGATCTGGGCCGATGGAAGGGCCGATCCCCGCATTTATATCGGCAGGATTTGAACCGTAACGTTCCTGCATTGCTTCCACCGCAAAACAGACAGTTCTGCGCACAGTACCCATCCAACCTGCGTGGACAATCCCCACCACTTTGTGGACAGGATCGTGGAGCAGGATTGGTACGCAATCCGCGAAGCGCATCATTAAAGTAAGCCCGGGTTGGTTGGTTAGGATCGCATCCGCTTGCAGATGAGGCGACTCCGGAGACCGTGGGGCTTCGGCGATTACCACCTCAACGCCATGTACCTGCCAGACATCATAGACAGAAGCCGGGTTGCGTGCTAAAGTTGCCAATGCAAGATTACGATTTTCTTGCACCCTCTCCAGGGCATCACCGACCGTGCTGCCCAGGTTCAATGCAGCCCAAGGATCTGGACTAACACCTCCTTTTCGGGTAAAAAAAGCGTGGGTGGGGCCATGACCCAACTGCTCAAATTGAAAATAACGGATTCTTCCGTTCGACTGAAAAGGCATAAATATATTTATTTCTTGAGGATGGCAAATTTCTTGGCCAACAAGCGGCGAGTGTCTGCCATACTCTCTTCAATGAGCGGGAACATGAACCAGGCGGTTGTAAGACCAAACAGACAGCCGGTTATCACCCGCAATAATGGGGTGCTTTCACGGTATGGCAGGATGGATTGGATAAATGTGTTCGGGATCTGGCTGAATAACTGGGAGAAGCCGTCTAGTCCGATGGGTCCCAGCCCGACCACAACCCAGATGAGCCAATGAAGTTTTGGCAATTTCCGTCCAGTGAGGGCATAAAGTACGCCAAATAAAGCCATCGCACCCCAGATGGCAACATCTCTTTCGCACAAAGCCACCTTATAACCGAGCGACGCATTCCCTTCGAAAAGGCGTGCCTGGATCCGGCTCGGGTCGCTCAGGTCTGTGATTCCGCTGACCTGCTCGAAAGTCAGCACGCCGGGTATGTTCGCTGCCGTGTGCGGATAATATGCTTGTTCACCAAACAGGAAGAATGACCGGAAAGCCCATTGGTGGCAAAGTGGACTGTAGATCTTGTATACAACTTCAGCCGGGGTGTTCATACCTGCTTCCTTGAAGATCGGCGCCAGGAATGGAATGCCAATGTAGAGGATCAGAAATGCATTGAAGACAGCCAGGTAATGTTTCGATATCCAGTAAGACATTTTATCCGCCTTACTGATCGTTTTGGTACGCGAGCTGTTCACTTGGAAGGTTTTATCATTGATATTTTCAAGTTGCACCCGGCGGTCGGCAGCAGCACCGAGAGTCATCTGAAGTTCCTGGCGCGTGAAAGGCGCTTTCAGCCGGAATGGTCCCGCTTCCACAACCGGGATTTCCAAAGCGAAAGTATCCCGCAGGGAGGGGTCGGAGTCAATATCGATGACTGCCAATTGATGCGGAACGATCTCCTGCAAGGCTTTTAAATCTTCTTCGGTCTGATTGCACAGTTCACAACCAGCACGGGTATACAATGTGACAGTGATCATTTATTTGCGCCTTTAAAGGATCGATTTTGAAAATCTTTTTCCATGCTCATATTCACTCTTATAAACCAAAGTTAATGTTCGGGATGTAATTCGCCAAGGCGCTGAATGAGCCCAGGAAGAGTAGGATACCAACCACAACCAGTAGTACGCCCATTATAATTTCGACTACGCGCATCAATTTACTGAAGCGGCGAAGGAGCGTTCCAACCCAGCCGATCCCCAAGGCAGCCAGCAGAAATGGAATTGCCAACCCGGTGGAATAAGCAACACCTAGGGTTGTACCCTTGATGATTGAACCACCGTTGATGGAGAATGTCATGATCCAGCCCAATACCGGTCCAATGCATGGCGACCAGCCAGCTGAAAAGAAAATGCCCATCATTGCCGAAGAAATGTAACCCCAACGCCGGTCCACCTGGGAGTGGATACGCACATCATATTCTAAAAATGGAATGCGGAAAACTCCGATCATGTGCAGGCCAAAAATAATGATAACAACCCCGCCTATTTTGGCCAACCAAGTACGAAAATCAAAGAACAATAGTCCAAGCGCTGAGGCGATGATATTAAACAGAATAAAGACCAGGCTGAAACCTAGCACGAATGCCAAGCCATGCAAAAAAGTTACCCACCGATTCTTACCGTCCGATTCACCGCCGGCTGCACGTCCGCCCAAATATCCGATATATGCAGGTACCAGGGATAAGACACACGGAGAAAGAAAAGAGGCCAGACCTGCCAGGAAAGCAAGCCCGATTGTTACATTAAAACTATTCATTTCTCCTCATCACCATTAAGGGGTATCTTCTACGATCACGTGCGTACTGCCAGTCATGCCTTGATGAGTGATATCACCCAGGTCGAGCGAAACTGTCGGCTGAGACCAGCGGAAGATCCATTTCGCATCCTCTGGTTTGCAGTTAACGCATCCGTGTGAGCGCTCCGTGCCGAAATCGTTATGCGAGGTCGCGCCATGGACGGCTACGCCATCGCCCATGAAGAGCGTCGTCCAGGAAATTCCCGGAAGGTCGTAACTGGAACCCCCCACTGTATTGGCTGCCATACGTACGGAAATCAGCTTCCTCCAAACGGGAAAATCGCCGATTGGCGTCGAACCTTCCTGCACACCCGTGGAGACCCGGCAAAAATAGACCTCCTTGTCGCCTTCTTTGCACGTCAAAGTCTGGTAACTGGTATTCACCACGATTTTTTTGATTTCCGGGTCCACATCCGGATTGATCGGTGAGACATCCTCCTCGGTTAAAGGACGAAATGCCGCCCCTTCCGCCCAAAAGAGATCGCCGGGATTTCCGTAGCGCTCATTCACGTGATATTGTATGGTGCCTGAATCCGAAGTACGGATGCCATCGATCCACATGACTTGTGAATAATAAAGGCGCGCCTGTAGACTATATGCAACATGGTCGCGCATCCAGCCCGATACCGGAGAAGGGTTATCCATTAATAGGTCCACATATGGGACCGTTACTTCTCCCCAAAAACCTGCCTGACCCTGTGGCACTGTAGACATCGGTGTATTGGGAAGATTGCGGCAAGGCTGTAGATAAAGAGAATGGATATACCCCTCCGGAGTCTCCACCCAACGCTGGTTGGGAAGATTTACGTCAATATTTTCCGCGCTGACTTCTTTTAACCAGGGGAATACTTCGTCCCGATGAGCATCGCGAACTTTTGTACCGCTAACATCGGGTCGGGTCATGATCGCGATCGTACCGCCCCATTCCATACTGGTATCGGAAGTGCAATTGCGCCCCAAAAGATCAGCTTGTGGAAAATCAGGCAGAAGAACCGCACGGGTATACTGGCGTATACCCGATCTGGAGTACAAAGGACCCAATGCCATCGCACCCAAGCCGAGGCCTGCCATTTTTAAAAATTCACGACGAGAAACAGGTCGATTGGATGAAGCCATGCAGTCAAGGATACCCGTAAATAGGAAGGAAGTCAACCGGCACCTTAAGCGTGCCGTAATAACATTCCCGCCGCTTGGATTCAGGCGGCGGGAATGGTTTTTAGGTCAGCACATTTTATTTCACATCGCCAATTGCCATTGTAGTTGCACTGAAGCCGGTAATATCGACACCAGGGTCCAAGTATACTATCACCGAAAAAGGATTTGTTTCATCTGGAGCAATAGCGTCTCCAGTCGGGAAGACAGACGTATATTCCATCGCTACCAACATGCCCTCGGAATCCATGACCATTGCAACCACCGTGATACCGCTAAGACTCTTGCCGCTGGTATTGTCAACATTGCCGCTAAAAGTCCAGGTTGCACCGTCATTTTGTAACGCTTCGCCTGAAGTTTTTAGATCAACGATCTCATAAGGAGTTGAAGATGTGAATCCGTTATCCATCTGTGCAGAACTGGTCTTCACCAGAGCTGCCTGGTCAGGGCTGTAGTTCGATCTACCGAAAGATGAAATACTGAAGGGGGTTGCTACACCTGGTTTCATCGGAACAGGAACGAAGGAATAACTGGCATCCATTACCGTACCATCCACCCCATATAGACCGCCAACCACCAGGGAATCGAGAGGTTCGCCAGAATTATTGGTCACCCAACCGACAAGATGTGCGGAACCGTTTTGATCGAAAAATGTATTTGTAACCTTGACATCAATTGGATAATCGGTCACGCTATCAATAGCATCTCCGTCCAAATATAGTTTCCATTTGGTTACCCCTTCCGGGTTGGGAAAATTAATTTCAAAAGGAGTCCGATCACGTTTAAGCGTGTCGCCAGAGGGAGCCAATTCCGTGGCATAGGTACCTGACAAGCCGGCAGACAACACGGTATTAGAATCGTCTAAAACAGCACCCGCCAATCCATTAATATGCGCCCACTGGCTGCCTGTATTGATCAGTTCCCCGGTCAAGAAATAAGTACCCATACCATCATCCAGGATCTGAACATTTTCCCATAGAAGAGCGCCTCGGTTGGCATCGCCTGTTTGTTGGTTTGTTACTGTTACATTGTATGAGGCTGGTGTTCCTCCAGTTGCAGCGTAAATGTATTCGAAGGGGGAACCTTCGCTGGGTGCAAGGGTATACAGCATCGGATATACAATCGTGTTCGCCATGATATCGCCATTCTCATCCCTCAACATTGAGTTACCTGAGGCATCCTTGATATCAAGTGTCAGTTGTATCGAGCTCAGCACATTATCAGTATTATTATCCACCTCGCCAACAATATGGTAATTACCTTGTCGATCAACATAGGAGCTCGTACTGGCGATGACCAAATCATGAGACTGGTTGGCTGGTGTTCCGGTAGCGGAAGAACTGGAATTTGGCGTGGAAGAGCTGGAATTTGGCGTAGAAACTGTCGATTTCCCACAGGCGGGTATCAATAGGACAAGTGCAACCATTGCCATATACAATGCAATCTTATGTTTCATCTTATTCTCCTGTTCAGAGTAAATTCAATTTGCTGAATATTTTAGCACAGCACGGGTAGAGGGAATTTCATTGTTGGCACTTATTATCCTAAATGTTCTGCCAACCCGTTAATACAATCCGTGCTGACCTTGTGGCCACCATCAGACTCGCAATATGTGACCCGCACTCCCGTACCTTTCAGAATCGCCACGTCCTTGCGTGCCTGCTCTACAGGGATCATATCATCCTGTCTCCCATGCGTAACAAAAACCGGCTTTCCCTCAAGGGTACGCTTGGCAAGCGGCGTCTCTGCACCGCCCGGGATGAAACCAGAGAGCACAGCCAACGACCGGATGTGTTCCGGATAAAGCAGCGCAACGGTATAAGATAAGGCCGCACCCTGGCTGAATCCCATCAAATCGATCTGGTTGGCACTGATACCCATCATTTTAGACCAATCATCAATAAAACTTATCAGCAACCCAGCAGATGGGCGTAGATCATCTATTACAGGCAGTCCCCTAGTTCCCGGCTGGATCTCACGCCAGGTATAGCCTCCTTCTGGTGCGGGATAATGCCCGCGTGGGGACAAAACATCCATCTGTGGAGGGAGCTTGCCGGCAAAAACCCACATCGAATTTTCGTCGCCGGTCCAGCCATGCAGCATTACTAGAAGTCTGGATGGTTCAGAAGTGGCCGGACGGAAACGAAATATCCAATCGCGGAATTCACCCGTTTCGCCATCAATCATGATTGGCACGTTTGGCGATCCAATCCATCAACATCATGATCAGCACCACCAGTACAACCGGGACCATTCCTCCTAAAAGGCATAAGAAACCGATCATGGCAGCACCAAAGCCATAAAATAAATAGATCATCCCATCCCCCACTACGAATAACAAGACCAGTGCCCCAATAATCAGGCGAAAATTGGTCTGGCGGACATATTTTCGCAGGTCACGGGTCATGGATCATTTCTCCGACCAGAGCGGAAAGTACTTCCTGCGCAAGCGGTACGGCCAGGCAGTGGCATGCTTAAGTTCCGGCAGAGCGGCATCCATGGCTTCCTCGCCCAAGCAGATGATTTTATGCACATCCACCGTATCGAGTATACCGATCCCTTCCACATCCGGGCGGACGATCACATCCGGGGCGTCGATTTTAAGACGCAATTCAGTCAGCATACGTGATCCTACATCTGTAGCCTGGATGTAAATATTGAGCGCCTGGGCCAGTCGAAGGTGGCTGAGTCGCTCAATAATTGGCGCGGGGATGACCGATGGGAAGCGCAGCGACAATGGCACCCGCTCTTGTCCCATCTGTGGTGTCAGGACAACAGCGAGGATCGGCAGGTTGGGCGCCAGTGAACGGGCAACAGAGACAGGTACCGGGTCAAGGGTGGCCCCATCTACCAATTGGTGTTCTCCAATTGTTTGTGGGGGAAAAATGGACGGGATGGCGATTGTCGCCAGGACGGCATCCAATACGCAGCCTTCGTGTAATACAACTTCTTGCGCTGATTTGATATCTACGGCCACCACCGCGCAGGGTATATTCAGTTTCTCGAATGTTATTTCTCCAAGCAACTCTTCCAAAACCTTATTTGCCCCAGCTAGGCCCAAGATGGACGGCCCTTCGCCGTTGGAACGGCCAAACAACTTGCTTTGGTCCAGTTTGAGAAGCCTTGATTCCATTTCATCTGGAGTGTAACCGGCAGCATATAACGTCCCAATAATTCCACCTGCGCTGGTTCCGGCCACAGCCCGCACCTGGTAGCCTTCTTTTTCCAGGCGGCGGAGAACGCCAATGTGTGAGTAACCGCGCGACCCACCTCCCCCGAGAGCAACTGCTATATCCATAGTCTTCATCCTCGATTATTGATGTAGAATATTATACCCTTCTAAGGAGTTTCCATGCCTGCGATCGAATCAAACGAAAGTTCCTCACCCATTGTGACTCGCGCCGTTGCTGCTGGCTTGCGCGGCGAATTCTGCAATAACTATGATTTTCCTCCTTGGCAGAAAATATTGTTGACTATCTTGGGTGCATTACCTCAGGGAGCCGCGCTGTTTACAATTAGCCGTTTTGAGTCTATTTCTGGCTTGGCACCCGAAGTGTTGAAGGATTTCTCGGTCGATGAACTTGTGCGTCAGCGCCTTGGCGACTACGAACAGCTGCCTGGTAGATTCCCGACCATCACGGTCGGGGCTGCCCTTGGTGGCGCAACATCGTACCTGTCGCTGGCTCTGGGTGGCCCATTTCTACCCGAAACATTTGTCACCACGCTCAAACGCGGTTCCCAAACCGGCGATGTGAACGAGTATTTACACCGTTCCCTGGATAATGCATTGCGACTCGCTGACGAGAACCCAGGCCTGATGACCATCCAGCACTATGACCCGGTCCATGATGGCTGGATGACTCGCTTTGTCAACCACCTGCGCTTCAAATTGCTTGATCTGCCGCCCGCCTATGCCGACTTCATCAAGTCCAGGCTGGAGCCGGGTGGCGCTGTTGTATACCTTGAAGGCGGTGCTTCATGGCTGCGCTATCGGGTGGGACCGCGTAGCGTTTTCCAAGTGGGTGGCTGGGGTGGGATTCCCGCTGAAGAATTCTTGGAAGGCAGCGACCGCATCCGCAAGTATGCATCCCGCGCCGGGTTGAAATTCACGGATTGGAAGTTGAGGGACTACCCTCTCGAACGCGGTCCCGAATCTGAATGGGGTTCCGAGCCAGGACTGGCTGAGGCGTTGGAGACATTCTGCAAATGGGAGGGCTATCGCTTTATACGCATTCGTTTGTCCCAGCCGAACGATTTCTCCGAACTGGCTTTTGCTGCGGCGCAGAAACTCCTTGCAAAAGAAGATCGCCAAGCCTCTGGCGTGCTGGTGGAAATGTTCAGCCAGTTCGACACCAGCGCTGCAAGGCAGGCTGCTTTGCTGCCCCTATGGTTGATCTTTAACACCCATGACAGCTTGGATTACCTGAAAGGAATGCGAGGGCAGTTCCCCAAGGGGAAACCAGTCTTCTTTTCGCCTCTGGCGACATTCTCTCTTACCCCGGACCTCGTGCCTTGGAAAGATTGGGAAACCTGCCTGACCGGGATCAAGTGGATTAATATCGGCACACGCCCGAGTCATTACCCGGCGGATGCACGCGCACTGGTCAAATGGTCCCAACCGTTGCGCAAGTGGGTGGCAGAGAACCGGAACCCGATTACCAGTCGGTTGGAGGCGGAGGAGTTGCAGGAGCTGTCCCACTAATTCAGTAATAACATTAACAATCTACAATTATTTACATATGGAACTTCTATAAAATATCCAGCAGCAGATAAGGCTGCTGGATTTGTTGTAGATTATTAATTCCCCCGTCAGCTATCCCATCGCATCCACCAATTTCTCCACATCCCGGTGTGTGTTATAACCCTGCATTCTCACACGGATGAATTTGCACCCAACTCATAAAATTACCCAGACTTCGATATGAAATTCATCGCAGACCGCATCAACTCTCTATAGCAGCGTCTCAGAAATTCAACTGGCTCAAGTTCCAATTCTCGTTGCCAGCGTTGATAGGTCTGAAAGACCCGGCGCGGTGTCGCATTGAACGAACCATGGTTGAGGAATGTGACCGAAGGGTCAAGAAGAAAGTGGCGGCGAAGTCCACACATCAATTCCTACATAAGATCCTAAAAGAAAGTGGATTATACGATGGTGTTGATTATAATCAACCCGTGTTTTCCGTTCGTCGTTTTTTCAACAATCCTGCCATCCCTCAAGAATATCGGCGAAATTTCGTTCATCTGTATTTCGATATCGCCTGGTTTGGCGTTCTTAGTGGTAGCGCGATTAGTTTCCTAACTATTTATGCTGCTCGGCTTGGAGCCAGCGGTTTCCAAATTGGCATCCTAGGTGCAACACCAGCCGTGGTCAGTCTTTTTCTCTCCATACCCGCCGGGAACTGGCTCCAGAAGCGACCGATAGGTAAAGCCGTCTTCTGGTCAGCTGTGCTTTCCCGAATAGGATATTTCCTTTGGATACCTCTTCCATGGCTGTTTGGGAATCAGGGTCAAATTTGGGCCCTCACCATTATCACGCTGATCATGGGTATCCCGATGTGCGGGTTGGGCGTCGGTTTCAATGCTTTATTTGCAGCCGCTGTCCCAAGTGAATGGCGTGCTTCCGTGGCAGGCATACGCAATGTGATGCAATCGCTAACTTTCATCATTTCCTCTCTCGTTACTGGATATATCCTCAATCATTTGCGCTTTCCACTCGGATATCAAGTCGTCTTTGGGATAGGGTTCTTGAGCGCGGCCATGAGTACGTTTCACTTGTTTTTTATCCGGCCGCCCTCAGCACCCTCTCCTGGGGTTGTTATTGAAAACGATCCCTCTCGCGTTCCAATGGTAGGAAATATACGCCGAGATTTGCGCGCCACCCTTCGTCTAGACATCTGGCGAACGCCCTATCGTAAAGTCCTATTGGTTCTTTTAGGCTTTCACCTGGCTCAGAACATTGCCTTCCCCCTCTTTCCGCTCATTACAGTTAACAAGCTGCATCTAACAGATGCGAACATCGGGCTTGCCACTGCATTGTTCTACATGGCAACCCTGCTTGGCTCGACCCAGTTCAGCCGCCTGGAACATAAAGCCGGCCATCACAAGCTGACTGGTTGGGGCGTGGCTGGAATGAGCATTTACCCGATCGCCATGGCGCTTGCTCGTAATGCCATGCACTACTACCTGCTTTCCATTGTTGGCGGGTTTGCTTGGGCATTGGTCGCTGGCGCCTACGCCAATTATTTGCTCGAGCGAATCCCGCAAGACGACCGGCCATCCCACCTGGCCTGGTACAACATTATTCTGAATGCAGCTGTTCTTATTGGTTCGTTGACAGGACCATTGCTAGCCAGTGTTATTGGGATAGAAGCAGCCCTGATCACCTTTGGCATCCTGCGCCTTCTGGCAGGAATTGCCATTCTGGAATGGGGATAAATGGTTTGCTCCGGATAATTACCATGTTACAATCTTCAAGAATTGGTCAATATGCCTGAACATGTTAAATCTCTTGCAACCAACCGCAAGGCAAGTTTTGAATATTTCCTCTTCGAGCGGTTCGAGGCTGGACTGGCTCTGAAGGGTAGCGAGATCAAATCCATTCGTGCTGGTCAGGTCAGCCTGGCAGAAGCGTATATACGCGTGGATGATATCCGTGGCGCCTTTCTTATGGAAGCGCACATTGCTCCTTATGTACAAGCCAACCGCTTCAACCACGACCCGAAGCGGGCCCGCCGGCTTCTGCTCCATAAAAAGGAAATTCGCGAGCTTTGGGATGCTGTCCGTCAGAAAGGCGTGACAATCGTCCCGATACGCGTCTATCTTAAAGATGGCCGAGCAAAGCTCGAAATCGCAATCGCCAAGGGTAAGAAATTACATGATAAACGCGAAGCAATTGCAAAACGGGATGCTGAACGTGAAATGGATCGGGAAGCACGCTAGCACCGGGAATCATTCATCTGCAACTTCTTCTTGAAAAACCGCCCGATATTTTCTCATCGGGCGGTCCTTACGATTTATACGAGCGGATAAAAGCATCCACCATGTCCGGGTCGAAATAGACCCCTCGATTCTGCCTTATCTCTTCGATGGCCTCTTTGGCCATCATACTAATATGGTATGGACGGTTCGTTGTCATGGCATCGAAGGCATCTACAATTGCCAGCAATCGCCCTTCTCGTGGGATCTTCTCTCCGCTCATTCCATTCGGATAACCGGTGCCGTTCCACCACTCGTGGTGATAAAGGACATAAGGAATGGCGGTTCTTAAGTGATCCACTCCCTCCAACATCTTTGCCCCTACTTCCGGGTGCTGACGCATTAACTTCCATTCATCTTCATCGAGTGGCCCTGTTTTTTTCAATACCCGGCTTGGTACGATAATTTTGCCAATATCATGCAAGATCGCCCCAAATTCCAATATTACAATGTCCTCATTTTTCCAGTCAAGAGCGAAAGCCAGGTTGAGAGCCAGACGGCGGACCCGTTCAAGATGACCGGCAGTATAGGGGTCGCGTGCTTCGATGACATTCGCCAGCATGATCACTGTCTGCAAGTGAGCTGTACGGGTATCAAAAAGTTCTACCATGCGCCGGCGATCGAGTCGGGAACGCACAGCATTTATAAGTTCGGGCGCATCGAACGGTTTAAACAGGTAATCATCCGCGCCCAACAATCGCGCTCGGCTGACATCCGCTTTTTCAGTTCGGGCACTTAGGAACAAGAACGGGACGGTGACCCCGTTTGGCATGACCCGTACCGCCTCCAACAACTCATATCCATCCATCTCGGGCATCATAATATCCGACAGGATAAGGTCTGGTGTTTCACTCATAAAATGATCAAACGCCTGTTTCCCATTGCTTGCCGCGTGGATCTCAAATCCCTCGGCCTCCAGAATGTTACGCATGACCTCGAGCAGAAGAGCATCGTCTTCAACTAAGAGTATTTTACTCATCCAGTTACCTTGGCGTTTTCAATACGATACAAAACCACCTTTATGCTTAAATTATAAGCCTTCCATGACAATTATAGCCCACCGGTTTAACCAGTTGATAATCTGGCGATACCCACCAGCGCCTGTCCTAACGATATACCCCCATCATTCGCTGGGATTTGGTGATGAATATAAACATGGAAACCATCCGAAGGCAGTAACTGCATTGTACCTTCCAGGAGTGCCATATTCTGCCAGACTCCCCCACTTAATGCAATTTCGGTCAGGCCAGTGTCATCTCTGATTTGCCCGCATACCTGGCGGACCATATGCACCACACCATTATGAAACCGCGCAGATATTATTTGAACAGAAACTCCCTTGCGTATGTCCTCCAGCAAGGCACTAAAGACCGGGTGGGGGTTGATGGTCCCGTTTTGGAACTGAAACTGGTATGCGCCTGATTCAGCCCTATCCATGACCGCCTCAAATTCAATTACTGCCTGTGCCTCGTAATTGACTTTCTGTCGCACTCCTGCCAGTGCTGCCGCCGCATCAAATAGCCGGCCCAAGCTTGTCGTTTGAGGCGTGTTTAAGCCTCGCTCCAACTGAATACGGAGCGCCATACGATCTTCGTAACAAAAATCTCCAAAAGGAGCGAGTTCTTCATCCCAATCTATTCCTAAAGACCAGAGTAAGGCCAGCGCCGTGCGGGCGGGGCGTTTAATGGCCGCATCCCCACCCGGAAGTGGGAAAGGAGCCAGGTGGAATTTACGCTCATACTTGGTGTAATCGGCAACCAAGAACTCTCCCCCCCATATATTTCCGTCATCCCCATAGCCGGTGCCATCGAAAGCCACTCCAATGACCTGGTGCGAGCCATCCAACCCGTTATCAGCCATGCAAGCTGCGATGTGCGCATGGTGGTGTTGAACACCAATCGCAGGAATATCTTCGCGTTCAGCACGCTCCAAAGCGTAACGGGTGGATAGATAATTAGGGTGTAGATCGTAGGCTATGGCCTCGGGTTGGATACGGAACAGCCGCTCGAAATGGGAAATACTATCTTTAAAGGAAAGCAGGGTTTCATAATTTTCCATGTCGCCAATATGCTGACTGAGAAAAGCATAACGCTCGCGGGTAAGACAAAATGTATTTTTAAGCTCTGGTCCGGTCGCCAGGATGGATGGGCCTGCAACTGGGAGTTGAAGTGGATCAGGGGCGTAACCACGCGACCGGCGCAGAAAGTAAATCGGGTTTTGAGGTTTCGATGATTCGGTTTCTTGAACACTTGTTTCCTGGTTACCCAGCACCCTTATCACCGAGTCATCGCACCTGGTGTAAATATCACGGTTATGCAGCAGGAAGGCATCCGCCAATGAAGATAGCCGTTCGCGGGCTTCATCGTTTCCCGTGGCGATCGGCTCTTCAGACAGGTTGCCGCTGGTCAAAACCAAGGCAGTCAACGGTTGGTCATCTACACTCAGTAATAGATAGTGTAGTGGTGTGTATGGGAGCATAACGCCGTGAGTGTCCTGCTTCGGGGCCACATCAGTAGCTATAATCGATTTTGGTTTTCGGTGAAGCAGGACGATCGGCCGTTGGTGCGATTCAAGGAGATTGCGTTCGTCCTGGCTGATAACACAATTCTTTTCAATGGTTTCAATATCTGGCATCATCAGGGCAAAGGGCTTATCCACGCGCAGTTTTCGCCTGCGTAGTTCAACCACTGCTTCCACATTGGTTGCATCGCAGGCCAAGTGAAAACCTCCCAGACCTTTGATCGCCAGGATTTTTCCGGCTAACAGCATCTTCTGCGCCGTGCGGATCGCGTTATCCCCTTCTGATATCTGTTTTCCACCGTCTGAGGTCAATTCCAGCCAGACCTTTGGCCCGCAAACCGGGCAGGCCACGGGCTGTGCATGGAAGCGTCGGTCAAGTGGATTCTGATATTCTGCGGTGCAGTCCGGACACATCTCGAAGAGCGCCATGGTCGTATTGGGGCGGTCGTAAGGGATGTCGGTGATAATTGTGAAGCGCGGGCCACAGTTTGTACAGTTTATGAACGGGTAATGGTAGCGCCGGTTGGCAGGGTCGAAGAGTTCGCGCAAACAATCCGGGCAGATGGAAACATCCGGAGAGATCGGTTGGAAGGCGTCCTCTACTACTTCAGAGGCTGTGATCTCAAACTTCGTGAATAGGCCCGGTGAACGAAAAGATATATCAAGGCTGTCGATACGCGCCAAGGGTGGGAGTTCGGCCTTCAAGGCAGTAACAAAAGCATCTAATGCTTCCTGGGTTCCAACTGCTTCGATGTCCACCCCTGCGGATGTATTGTGCACCCAACCAGTCAGTGCAAAGCGAACTGCCAGGCCATAGACAAATGGCCGGAAGCCAACGCCTTGCACAATACCGGTAATGTGGAGCTTTGCACCACGTAACTCAGACATTTTCAGGCTAATCTTAGACTATTAATTTATACTATACCCAGACTCTTCGCTAGGAATGCATACACATCAGCTAATTCTTCAATGAGTATGGCGGTCGGTTTTCCAGGTCCATGGCCGGCCTTGGTTTGGATTCGGATCAGGGTCGGCGCCTCTCCCGCCTGGCAGGCTTGCAGACGTGCGGCAAATTTGAAGCTGTGCCCGGGTACTACACGGTCGTCATGATCGCCCGTGGTGACCAGTGTCGGTGGATACTTCGCACCGGGTTTGAGGTTATGGTAAGGTGAATAAGCATAGAGGGTCTTGAACTCGTCGGGCTTGTCGGAACAACCGTAATCACTCACCCAGGCCCAACCGATGGTGAACTTATGGAAACGCAGCATATCCATAACTCCCACGATTGGTATACAAGCTCCAAAAAGGTCCGGGCGCTGTGTCATACACGCACCCACCAGCAGACCGCCATTGGAGCGTCCTTCGATTGCCAGTTTGGAATTTGAAGTTATCTTCTTGGTTACCAGCCATTCAGCACAAGCTATAAAGTCATCAAATACATTCTGCTTGTTTTGGATCATCCCGCCCTTGTGCCAATCTTCGCCATATTCTCCTCCGCCGCGCAGGACGGCTACCGCGTACACGCCACCCATATCCAGCCAGGCCAGCCGGCTGGCTGCAAATACTGGGGTCTGTGAGATGTTGAAGCCACCGTAACCATACAGCAGGGTTGGGTTCTGACCGTTCAGTTTCAGATCAGTATGATGGATAAGGAACATAGGAACCTTTGTTCCGTCCTTGCTGGTGACAAAGACCTGGCGTGTAATGTAGGGGGTGAAATCAAACTGGATGGATGGTTTGAAGATCTCTTCACTTTTCCCATTCTCAAAATCGTATCGGAAAACGGTCACCGGGTGGACAAAGGAGTGGAAGAGGTAGAACATCTCCTTGTCCTCGCGCCGACCCGCCAACGTCGATCCGTAGCCATAGGTCACCGAGCCAAGTGTGGGAAGCTTGATTTCACCCAGCAGATTGCCGTCCAACGAAAAACACTTGAGAAGTTCATGGGCATCGTGAAGGTAAATTGCAACAAATTGGTTATTGATGATCGTTACCGCTTCAAGTGTGTCCCCGGCCTCCGGGATGAGTGTCCTCCAGTTGGGAAGCTCTGGCCGGGTGATATCGATCGCGATCATTCTGCTCTTGGGAGCCTCCCGATCGGTTTGAAAATAAAACAAGGGGCCATCATTGCCAATGAAGGAATAGGTGGCTTCCAGGTCCGGGATGAGTTCGATCACATCTCCATTTGTCTCCAGATTCTTATAAAAGAAACGGTTGCGCGTGTCTGTACCCTGCGAGACACTTATTGCAAGGTAGGTCCCATCGTTGCTGATTTCTGGACCAAATCCCCATTCGGGCTGGTCTGGTCGGGCATAAACAAGTGCGTCGTCTGTTTGCGCGGTATTGAGACAGTGGAAGTAGATTGCCTGGTTGTAGTTGGCTTCTTGATACTCTTCCCCTTCGGCAGGGGCAGCATAACGACAATAATAAAAACCGGTATGGTCGTGCGCCCATGTTGCGCCACTGAACTTGCTCCATTCCAGGGTTTCCGGAAGGTCTTCTTTGCTTTCGACATTCCTGATTTGCCATTCCACCCAATCAGACCCGGATTTGGAGATGGCATACGCCAGCCAATTGCCATCGTCACTTATCGACCAGGTGTTTAGCGCTGATGTCCCGTCATTACTGAGCATGTTGGGATCAAGAAGGATGCAGCCAGTGGAAGTGGGGTTGTCCATAACATACATCACATCCTGGTTTTGCAATCCACTGTTACGGAACTGGAAGTATCGGTTGCCGCGGTGATATATGGTCATGGCGCGCGCATAGTCCCACAATTCGGTCAGACGTTTGCGTAGCTGTTTACGCCTCGGGATTTGTTCCAAATAGTTGAAAGTCAACTCGTTCTGGGCCTTTACCCAGGCAAGCGTTTCAGGCGCATCGACATCTTCCAACCACCGATAGGGGTCGGCGACTGGAGTACCATGGTAATTGTCCACCTGGTTTCCGGTGGGGGCAGAGGGATAGGAAAGTTGGTTCGTAGACATGAGACAATTATACCTGTGAAGCGACATCCTATTCACGCGGTATGAATGTATCTACTATCTATACGAAATATCGTTTTAAATAATGCTGTCGCTACTTCCACAATCCCCGATGCGCTGTTCGTACCCTCTCAAAATCCATTTTTTCCACTTCGCGATCGTAGCTTACGTAGCCATTAACCTCAATCTCCACATCCGTCGTTTGTGTGTACACCGCTGCCGAGAGACCAGCATCCACCCATGGCTTCAATTCATTTTCGAGTAAATTGATGTACGCATCAGTCAGCGCTTCGGGGGTAGCATATTTCTTAAACCCAAAATCTGCTGACGGGTCCCAGAGATGTCCACCCACTTTCAGGCTGTAACCGCCAAATTCCGAAAGTACGGTGGCACGTACCTTCTCGGTTTTCTTTACCTTCAACTTCCGGAAGTAAACATGCAGGCTTTTACAATCGCCACCACCCTGGTCGAACCAGCCGCTGGTATGGTCCACCGGACGGGTGGGGTCGTAAACCTTGAGCCAATCTGCCATGGATTTTGCATCGAACTGCCCCCAAGCCTCATTGAACGGCACCCACATCCCGATGCAAGCGAAGTTATGTAAATGGTCTACCATTTCGCTTAGCTCGCGGTGGAAATCATCCCGGGATGCCGCTTCTGCCCGCCCAGACCGGCGGTAATTCCGGTCATGATGCGGCAGGCCCACCTGGTTGATTAAGAACAAGCGCACTTCGTCAGCCTCAGCGCCGCCGTTGGGCATGTCCTGCCAGACGATCAACCCAAGCTTGTCGCAGTAATAATAATAGCGTGCTGGTTCCACCTTTACATGCTTGCGAAGCATGTTGCAACCCAACCCCTTGACCAGTTCGATATCTTGGCGCATGGCTTCATCAGTGGGAGGGGTATACAGTCCATCTGGCCAGAAGCCCTGGTCTAACGGCCCGAACTGGAATAGCGGTCGGTTATTCAAGCACAGCCGCCCCCCTTCCACGCTGAACTTGCGCATCCCAAAATAGCTCCCGACCTTATCCTCTCCCATCTCAACTTCCAGATCATATAGCTGCGGCGAATCAGGATTCCATAACTTTGGGTTGGTGATCGGGACTTTGATTTCCTCCTCAGCCCCCTCCGCCTCAATGACGGCGACCAAACCCCCAGCATCCCTCACCCGGACTCGTACTCCGCCCGCGCCTGTTTGCTTCCCGAATAGATTTACCTTCACGCTGACCGTTTCTGTATCCACATCCGGTGTGATCTTCAACCCGTGAATATAATTCTGTGGAACAGGTTCCAACCAGACCGTCTGCCAGATCCCGGAACTGGCTGTATACCAGATAGTCTTTGGCTTGAGTACCTGTTTCCCGCGCTGCTGCCAGGCTGTGTCTGTAGGGTCCCAGACTGCAACAACCAGCTCGTTTTCTTTGCCTTTGATGACATCTGTAATATCATACTGAAATGGGATATAGCCGCCGCGATGTATTCCCATCCTTTGCCCATTAACCCAGACCGTTGCTTCCCAATCCACCCCTTCAAAGTGCAGTAGGACGCGCATTCCAGCCCAAGCGCTTGGGATGGAAAAGGCGTTGCGGTAGAATAACCTTTCGTCAGGTTCGAGGGAGCGCCCGACTCCGGATAATGCTGATTCAATTGGGAATGGAACTAGGATCTCGCCTGTGACCAAATCAGAATAATCCTGTTCGATTGGAGCAATTCCATATTTCCATAACCCGTTCAGGTTCAGCCAATCGTTGCGCCTCATCTGTGGGCGGGGATATTCCTGCCAGGTGTTTTCAGGGCTCACATTCTTCGCCCAGCGAGTCTTAATGTGACCGGGGACGGGTTGCCAGTTCATCTTACCTCGATTATGAAACGATTTGTCGTGCTACGATGATTTCTTTTCCTTCACAAACCATAGCGGGATCGCCGCAAGGAGCGTGGCAACCCCCGCCACCTGGAACAGGATCGGGGTCGGGATAAAACCGGCTTGTCCATCTATCACCGTCGGGATGCCATAATGCGTCCCCAACCAGCCTCCCGTCAGCGGACCTAAGATCATTGGTAGCATCACCCAGAAGAAAAGGTAATAACCGGCAAACTGGCCGCGCTTGTCTTCTGGGAACAGGTCTTTGCTCCAGGTGCTCGTCGCGATTGTCCAGGCTGTCATTGGCATTAGCCACAGGATGCCTGTGATTAACAAAGGGACAAGGGTTTTGGAGAGCGAAAACAATAGCAACCCTACCATTTCAGCTCCTACCGCGAGCAGTGCAACCGGCTTTCGTCCCCAGCGGTCGATCAGCAAGCCAAGTGGATATGCCAGCGCAATTCCGCCCACCAGGATGGAGACTGCAATGGTAATGGTTGAACTGATCGTATCCAGCTTAATGTAATGCTGGAGATAGATCATTAGGTATGGGAAGAAAACATTTTGTGCAATAGCCCAGAGGGATATCCCCATCAGCACCAGGAAGAAGCTCCGGTTGGCAACCAGGTTCTTCCAACGGAAACTCTCCGCGATTTGACCCCAGTAGCTCCCCGTAGGTTTTTCGAGTATCGGTTCTTCTTGAACGAAAAAGCTGCCGATTAGCCCCAAAACAAATACCAATCCGCCGATAATATAGAAGAACGCATAATAGCCTAGTTTTTGAATGATGATTCCTGCGCCGCCATAAACGATTAATATAGCAACCCAAGTAAGGATTTCAACCACACTCATCACTCGGCCGCGGTTCTCGGTGGTGGTCACATCGGTAATATACGCGTTCAGCGAGGCATCGTTGGCGGTGGAGCCAAAGAAGGTCATCACACAATCGAAAAGGATCGCCATTCCAATTGCCAGCGTTACCGGGCGGAAGAAAGCCGCCGATGGGAACAAAGCGGTGAAAATGCCCCAAGCCAGGTATCCAAACAGAATGAATGGGCGGCGGCGTCCCCATCGGGTACGCGTCCGGTCAGAAAGAGTGCCCATCAGGATTGTCGTTAGCGTGGCTGCCACTGCGCTGGCTGCTACCATCCACGAAATTGGGCGCGGATCCGGTGTGATTTTGTCATACATAAAGGTATTGAAGAACTGATTCTCGACTCCCCAGGCCAGTTGGCCGGAAAACCCGAGTAAGATGATGGCGATCCATACTTTTCTTGTAAGAGCTGTATTGTTCTTCATAAATCCTCCTGGACATTAATACGGGCTCGGTTTGGTACCGTCTCGGATAACATGAATAACAAGGCAATCGGGCTCAATCTATATTTTACCAACGTGCGTGGTGCTCTTCCGCGAATCCGATCAAGTCTTTGATTTGAACGGCTCTTCCATCATCCGTCACAACCTTACCGTTATAACGTCCGAACATCTGGTGGACTTCGCTGGTGATGATGCCCAGATTGGTGCGCGCTGTGCGGTCTTTAAACGGCGTGAAGACCAAGTCCAGGCGGTCATCACTATCGGTAAACTTCCAGGGTTTCATGTAATCACCGGTAACATAATCGAACTTGACCTGCTCCAGTTTGTGAATGCGGTTCTCCAGGATAAGCGCATTTTCACCCGCTTTCGACAGATCTCCGAAACCGCACCCTAGATTAATGCCGACCGTCCGCCCATCATTTAAAAACCCGGACGCGCTGGCCCAATTCCAGTAGGACTGGTATTCCCAGACACCGCGCCCCCAGTCCAGGGAACCGGTGCAGTTCTTGGGGTTAAGCACTTCAGTTTCTTCGTTGTATTTGATCATCCCGCTGGCAGGAAGGCAGTTGATCTTGCGGTTGTAGTAAAAACGCTTCTTTCCGATGGGAATTACAATGTTCATCGACTCGTACCCTGTCGGGATTGCCAGCGAAATTTCAGCTTGAATGCCGCGTCCTTCGTGGAATTCTGGCCAGGAAATCGACAAATGCCGCTTTTCAGGATTCACGTTGAATGTAAGGCTCGCCTTCTTGTTTTCGAAATGGGAATTACCTTCGGTACTGTTGCGCGGTAGTTTTATTCCTTTTGCCAATGGGATGACCAGGCCTTCTTCGTGCAGTTCGCCGGTTTCAAAATCCATGCTGTAGACGAATATATTCCCGGCGTATCCAAGGTCTGCAATTGTCGCGGAGAAGAAATGTTGCGGGGTGAAAATTGCATAATAGTCCCAACGCTTGATCCGACAATGCTGGAAGGACTGCAAAGCATAGAAATGGGCAGCCTCCAGGTTACAATCCAGTAGGGGCTGGCGCGCCCAGCCTACTTGGGCAAGGGCGCCGTGGGGATTGAGAAGTTTTCCAGTTTGGGTCAATTCTGTTTGCATACTGCCTCCGATACCCACCAGTTTATAGCGAATGGTCGCACGTGTCAAACGACTGGCGTTATAATTTGCCCATGACTTCTTTCAGCATCGGCGTTGATATCGGTGGGACATTTACCGATTTCGTTATTTTCGATCCTTCCGCACAACAAATCCAGACCTTCAAGTTGCTCTCGACGCCTGACGACCCGGCGAAGGTGGTCTTGCAGGGTCTGAAGAAGATTTTTGATAAAAAGGGTTCTCAACGCGCAAATGTCATCCACGGCTCAACGGTGGCTACCAATACGCTGCTGGAACAGAAAGGAGCGCATGCAGCCCTGGTCACAACCCGCGGTTTTCGCGATGTGCTCCAGATCGGACGTCAGAACCGCTCGGCTCTCTACGATTTTTTCGCCGACCCGACTCTACCCCTTATCCCATCTGAACTTCGCTTCGAAATGGACGAGCGGGTCACCCACACAGGGGAAATTCTTCAGGCAATTGATCCTGACCAGGTGAAAGCACTGATACCCGTACTTAAGGTACGCGATGTTTCATCGGTGGCTGTCTGTTTATTATTTTCATTTTTAAAACCTGGCCACGAGCAGGCCATCGCAGCAGAATTACGCTCAGCAGGTTTCCTGGTTTCCCTTTCCTCCGAAATTCTCCCCGAATATCGCGAATATGAGCGCACCAGCACCACAGCCGTCAACGCCTATGTCTCGCCGGTTCTGGACGGGTATCTCTCGCACCTCGATCAAGCTCTTTCCCCTCAGACCCACTTGCGTGTCATGCAATCCAATGGCGGTACCATCAGCCCGGCTGAGGCGCGCAAGTTCGGTGTGCGCTGTATCCTGTCGGGGCCGGCAGGCGGCGTTGTCGGGTGTGAGTATATTGGCAGGCTCCTTGCTCCTGCCAGTGGCATGCGCCTGATCGGATTCGACATGGGGGGCACGTCCACCGATGTCTCCTTGATCGATGGCAAACCCCAGATAACCACCGAAGCGGTCATCAGCGGATACCCGATCCACATACCTCTTCTGGACATCCACACCATCGGTGCAGGCGGTGGTTCCATCGCCCGGGTGGACGCTGGCGGAGCGCTTCGGGTTGGTCCCGAATCCTCTGGTGCAGATCCAGGCCCGGCGTGCTACGGGCGCGGCGATTTGCCAACCGTCACCGACGCGAACCTTGTTCTTGGTCGCTTGTCAACCGATCATTTTCTTGGCGGGCAGATACTGTTGGACACATCCCGCGCCTATAAAGCGTTGGAGAAACTCGGTAAAACGTTAACTTTTTCTGCTGAGCAAGCCGCTTTAGGTGTTGTAGCGGTCGCCAATGCCCACATGGAACGGGCCTTGCGGGTCATCTCGGTGGAGCGCGGCCGTGATCCGCGCCTTTTTACTTTGCTTTCCTTCGGAGGCGCAGGCGGGCTTCACGCTGCTGATCTGGCGCGTGGATTGGGCATCCCACACGTGCTTGTTCCTCCACTGGCATCCACACTTTCGGCTTTCGGTATGTTGGCCGCCGACGTCATCAAAGATTACACTCGAACTGTCATGCTCCCCGACATCACTCCTATTGCAGATTTGAATGCGCAATTAGAAGTCCTTGCTCAACGTGGTTATCGTGAGATCCTTGCTGAGAATGTACCGGCGGAACATATCATCATTGAGCGTTTCCTGGATATGCGCTATTGCGGTCAATCCTATGAATTGATTACCCCTTTCAGTGAATCTGTATATGCCGATTTTCATCGCCTGCATCAGCAACAATATGGTTATGCGAATATCGAAGCCCCGGTCGAGGTAGTGAACTTGCGGGTCCGCGCCGTTGGTCGGGGCACGCCTCCACCCATCTTGCCACGACCAATCCATGGGTCAGATCCGTCTGCAGCCTATCTAGAATTGCGCCGCGTCATCTTTGCAGGCATCCCCACTGAGACCCCTTTCTACCTTGCTGAATTACTTGAGCCCGGTAACCGCATCCACGGTCCGGCGGTTGTTGTTCGTTCCGATACAACCATTCTAATCGGTCCGTCCGATTTGGCTGAAGTGGACAGATTCGCCGATCTGCTTATCGAGGTGGGAAAATGACCTACGACCCGATCCGCCTGGAAATATTCAAGCATTTGTTTGCGGCCATTGCTGAAGAAATGGGGGCAGTCCTGCGCAAGGCCAGCTATTCGCCCAACATCAAGGAGCGGCGCGACTTTTCTTGTGCCGTTTTTGATGGACAGGGACGAATGATCGCGCAGGCTGCCCACATTCCGGTGCATCTGGGTTCGATGCCGTTATCGGTCAAGGCGGCAGTTGACCATTTCGCTGGAGATTTACGACCCGGTGATGTAGTTGTTCTCAATGACCCCTTCCAAGGGGGCACGCATCTACCGGATATCACGATGGTCTCACCTGTTTTTCTTGCAACAGAACACATAAAGAATACTCAAGGGACAAAAGGGGGACCTGAGGTCTTTATGGTGGATGGATCCCTGATCGGTTACGTCGCTTCCCGCGCCCATCATGCAGATGTAGGCGGGATGACACCCGGATCCATGCCGGTGGGCCGTGAAATTTTCCAGGAGGGCTTGATCATCCCGCCAGTCAAGCTGGTCAAAGCCGGCCGGATGGACCAGGATATTCTCAACCTGATTTTAGCGAATGTCCGTACCCCCCAAGAGCGCCGTGGCGACTTGTCAGCGCAGATTGCAGCCAACCAGCGCGGCGCTGACCGTTTGGCCGAGATGGTCAAACGCTATGGGCTTGGCGAAGTGACCGGCGCCGAAGAGCAGCTTCTCGCCTATACGGAGCGAATGACTCGCCGGCTGATCGAATCACTGCCGGATGGTATCTACCGCTTTACCGACCGGCTCGATAATGATGGTATTGGTGACCAATCCGTGCCAATCACGGTAACTTTGACAATCCTTGGTGAATCGGTCAAGGTGGATTTCACCGGTTCCGCCTTACAACAGGCAGGCAGCGTTAATGCTGTTTATGCCATCACCCTCTCTGCTGTGTACTATGTTTTCCGCTGCCTGCTCGGATTGGATGTACCCAACAATTCCGGGTGTCTTGTACCAATTGAAGTCATTGCCCCACCTGGGACAGTTGTCAACGCCCTTTTCCCCTCACCCGTCGCGGGTGGGAACGTAGAAACATCCCAGCGCATTGTGGACGTTTTACTGGGTGCTCTGGCCCAGGCTTGTCCGGAACTGATATCGGCAGCCAGCCAGGGAACTATGAACAATATCACCATCGGCGGGCACGCTCCTGTTTCCACGGAGGAACGAGAAGCCGGTACCAGGAGTCAGCCATTTACCTATTACGAAACCATTGGCGGCGGGATGGGGGCACGCCCCACCTCCGATGGGCCGTCCGCAGTCCATTCACATATGACAAACACGCTCAATACTCCGGTCGAGGCGCTCGAATACGCCTATCCGCTGCGGGTCCTCCGCTATGAGATCCGCAAAGGTTCGGGTGGCGATGGAAAATTCCATGGTGGGGATGGTATCATCCGCGAACTCCAAGTGCTGACCGATTGTCAGGTCACAGTGCTTAGCGAACGAAGGAAGTTTGCGCCCTATGGATTGAATGGCGGAGGGCTTGGAATGGTTGGCGAGAACTTGCTCATCCGTGGCGGTGTTGAAATTCCCCTTCCGGGGAAAGGAAGCTTTGACCTGCAGTCTGGCGATATACTTTCCATCCGCACGCCTGGCGGCGGCGGGTATGGTGTAAAATCATCTTGATGGAAATCTTGGAAAATTTCAACTTATCGCTGAGTGCGGACGATATTTTACGCGGCGAAGGCGCAGACCCGGAGATTGTACACACCAGAAAACCGGCCTTGTTGAAAGCTGCTTGCTCTGCCCTGTCCGATGGATTTAATAAACTCCACCCAGTCGCAGTCATTCAAACGATCAAAGTCGCCGAACATCGTCACGAA
>CAISEG010000126.1 GCA_903884265.1 uncultured Anaerolineales bacterium
GATGGATGTGGAAGAATACCTCAAACATGACGACCGGCTGATGCTGGTGGTGGGGGCCTGCGAACAACATGGGTATTTGTCCCTGCTCTCGGACGTAAAGATCCCGCTGGCTTTGGCGGACTCCGCCTCAAAACAGACCGGGGTGCTGATCGCACCACCGGTGAATTTCGGCTCCAGCCCTTACTTTCTCACCTATCCGGGCACGCTCAGCTTGCGCCTGTCCACCCTGATGGATGCGGTGGAGGATATCATCCGCTCGGCGTACGGACAGGGTTTCAAGCGTATCTTTATCCTGAACGGGCACGGCGGGAACAGCGGTCTAAAGGCGCGCCTGACGGAACTTACCAACGAACTTCCGGAACTGAAAATGCAGTGGTATGCCTGGTGGATGGCCCACAGTGTTGAGGAAGTAGCCATCCGGCATGAGCTCAAACCAAGTCATGCCAACTGGTTGGAGGCTTTCCCCTTCACAATCGTGACTGATTTACCTCAGGGCGAGAAAACCCCGCCCCGTGTGCCATCCGACATTATGGATGCGCAGACGGCTCGCGAAATCTACGGGGATGGGTCTTTCGGCGGTCTATACCAGGCGTCACAAGCGACAATGCAGGAGATTTTTAACGCTGCCTTGCAAGACATATTGCAATTGCTTAAATTTGAATGAGACTGGATGAGCATTTTATGAATTTTACCTGGGTTCTCTTGACGTAATAAGACCCGACAGGTATAATTCGGCTCCATTGAGAGATAACCATTAACTGCGACGTTCAGCGAGCGCTCGAGGCCGAAGGCTTCGTAGTGCTTGCTTTTGTGTGTCTCTGGCATCACAATAATGTTGGAGCAAGGGCGGTCTGTCGCAGGTGTTGAGTTTGCAAGATGAGGAGACGATCGAGTGGAAACCAAGGGACTCATTTCGTTACGCATCAGTCTTGCTTCTCCGGAAACCATTCTTACCTGGTCATACGGCGAAGTTCTAAAACCCGAAACCATCAACTACCGCCGCCTACGCCCGGAGAAGGACGGCCTGTTCTGCGAGGCTATCTTTGGCCCGACACGTGACTGGCAATGTTACTGCGGTAAATATAAAAACCCCCGTTATAAAGGCATCACCTGTGATAAGTGCGGCGTGGAAGTGACCCGCTCGTCGGTTCGCCGCGAGCGCATGGGGCATATCATGCTGGCTACACCTGTGGCCCATATCTGGTACACACGCCGTATTCCTTCGTACCTGGGCATGCTACTCGACATCTCCCGCCGCAACCTGGACCGGGTGCTGTACTTTGCCCAATATATAGTCAGTTACGTGGACGAGGATGCCCGGCAGAAGGCCCTCAAGCGCCTTGAAGATGAAATCTCCGTTTCCGAACGCGAGCAGGCGGGAGTCATTAATTCCAAGATAGCCGAGATCAAGACCGCACGCGATAAGAAACAGGCTGAACTCCAGACTCGCAAGGTAGAGATGGAGCACCAGTACGATGAACAAATCGCCACCAAGCTGGAACCGATCATTCAAGAAGGCCAGCGGTTGGAACTCTATCTCCAGGATAATAAGGGCCAGGTGCTCAAAGAAGCCGTCATTTTTGGCAGCACGGGCACGGTGATCGTTGAAGCTGGTATTAAAGTTGGTGCGACGCATCTTGGCAAAGTACAGAAATTCGTCCAGGGAAAATTGGAAGCCATTGAGAACGAACTCAAGGACGAGAAACTGCGCGCTCTGGAAGCCCTCAAGATGGAAGCTGCGACGATCAAAGCCGAGGCTGACGAGCAGATGAATGCCCTACGCAGCCAACTGGAAGACCAGACGTCAACCAGTCATGACGCAAACGCCCGTCAACGCGATGAACTGATGGAACTACGCCCGTTCACCTTCCTGGGTGAGACCCGCTACCGAGAATTAAAACAACGCTGGGGCCAGGTCTTCCGCGCCGATATGGGCGCCGAAGCCTTCTACGATATCTTGCGCCGCCTCGACCTGGACAAGCTTTCTGAAGAACTCTGGCATGAAGTTAAGACGACCAAATCCAAGCAGAAGCGCAAGAAAGCTACTTCCCGATTGAAAGTGGTGGAAGCGTTCCGTCGTTCCGGTAATCGCCCGGAATGGATGATTCTCACCGTCCTGCCCGTAATTCCACCGGATCTGCGCCCAATGGTGCAACTGGATGGCGGCCGTTTTGCTACGTCGGATTTGAACGATCTGTACCGGCGGGTCATCAACCGCAATAATCGCCTCAAGCGCCTGCTTGAACTTGGCGCGCCGGATGTAATTGTCCGTAACGAGAAACGTATGTTGCAGGAAGCTGTGGATTCCCTGATCGATAACAGCCAACGCGGCAAAGCCCTCAGCCGCCGCGGCCGGCGTGAACTCCGCTCCTTGAGCGATATGCTCAAGGGCAAGAAAGGCCGCTTCCGCCGCAACTTGCTCGGCAAGCGCGTGGATTATTCCGGCCGTTCAGTGATCGTGGTTGGCCCGCAATTGAAACTCTATCAGTGCGGTCTGCCGAAGAGCATGGCGCTGGAACTGTTCCGCCCGTTCGTGATTTCCAGGCTGGTGAGCCATAATTATGCAGCCAACGTCAAAGGCGCCCGCCGCTTTATCGAGCGTAACCGGCCCGAAGTCTATGAAGCCCTCGAGGAAGTCATCAAGGACCGCCCGGTCCTGTTGAACCGTGCTCCTACGCTGCACCGCTTGGGTATCCAGGCATTTGAACCGATCCTGATTGAAGGCTCGGCGATCCAATTACACCCGCTGGTTTGTACCGCCTTCAACGCTGACTTCGACGGCGACCAGATGGCTGTGCATGTGCCTTTGTCTGATAAGGCCGTGCAAGAAGCCCGCCGTTTAATGCTGGCTTCCAAGAACCTGCTCAAACCTGCCGATGGCGAACCGATCATTGGTCCGTCCAAGGATATGGTGCTGGGCGTTTACTACATGACCATGCTTCACACCAAGGCGCATAAGGGCGATGGGCGTGCCTTCTCCGATATGGATGATGTTGATTTGGCCTACCAGATGGGTCAGGTGGATGTGCACAGCAAGATCAAGGCACGTTTGACCACCTGGTACGATGATGATAATAATCGCCTGCCCGAGGCAGAGACACGTATTATTGAAACCACTGTCGGGCGCGTCATCTTCAACCGTGTCCTGCCCGAAAAAGTTCAGTTCATCAACCGCCAGTTGGAAAAAGGTGGTGTGAAAGACCTGATTGCCGAGGTGTACGAACTTTACGGCCAGGATGTGACAACTGAAACAGCCGACGAGATCAAACGCATCGGTTTCGAATATGCCATGCGCTCCGGCACAACCATAGCAGTTTCCGACATTACCATCCCGCCGGAGAAACAGGAAATCGTGGAAAAGGCGCTCAAGGATGTGGAGCTGGTGCAGCGTGACTTCCGCCGCGGTCTGTTGACCGAGCAGGAACAGAATGAACGCATCATCCAGATATGGCAGCAGACCACCACCGATGTTGCAAAGTCGGTTCGCGATGCCATGGACCCGGACGGTAACCTGTCGACCATGGCCAGTTCCGGCGCGACAAAAGGTGGTTTTGGCCCCATATCGCAGTTGGCGGGTATGCGCGGTTTGATGGCTGACCCGTCTGGACGCATCATCCCGATGCCGATCCGCTCGAACTTCCGTGAGGGCCTGACAGCCCAGGAATACTTCATCTCGACACACGGTGCGCGCAAGGGTCTGGCTGATACCGCCCTGCGCACTGCTGATGCCGGTTATCTGACGCGCCGCTTGGTGGACATTGCCCAGGATATCATCATCAACGAACCCGATTGCGGCACCCACCAAGGTGTCTGGATTCGCAGAAAGGATGATGTGGCTGGCCAATCCATGGCCTCACGTTTGTATGGTCGCCTGGTTGCCGAGCGTGTCCTCGACCCGAAGACGGGAGAAGTGCTAGCTGAACCGGATGAGGTTCTCGACCGGGAACTGTCACGCAAGATCGCAGTCGCTGAAGTAGCGGAAGTAAAGGTCCGTTCGGCGTTAACCTGTGAACTGACCCACGGTATTTGTGCCAAGTGTTATGGTTTGGACCTGGCACGCGGTACGATGGTTGAAATGGGGTCAGCAGTCGGTATTGTGGCTGCCCAGTCCATTGGTGAACCTGGCACGCAGTTGACCCTGCGTACCTTCCATACTGGTGGTGTGGCTGCGGGCGGTGATATCACCACCGGTCTGCCGCGCGTTGAAGAACTTTTCGAGTCTCGCAAACAACCAAAGGGTGAAGCTGTCGTCGCCGAGATCAAGGGTACGGTGCGCATCATCCAGTCGGACAAGTATGCGGATATGCGCCTCGTCCGCGTCGAACAAAGCGAAATGATCCATGATGAGTTCGATGTGCCTAAAGAATGGAAGATCCAGGTTAAGGATGAAAGCGAGATCAAGGCAGGCGATATTATTGCCACTTTGGATGAAGCCTCTATAGCCGCGGAACACGGCGGCAAGGTCCGCATCGAGAAACGCAAGGTATATGTTTCTCGCGAACAGCGCGAAGAGGTTGAACATGAGATCCCGACCACCCTGCGCCTGCTGGTCAAGGAAGGCGAGCATGTGGAAGATGGCCAACCGCTGACCGAGGGTTCACTGAACCCGCACAGAGTCCTGCGCGTCCAGGGACGGGAAGCCTGCCAGATGTATCTGATGACCGAGATCCAGAAGGTCTATCGATCGCAAGGTCAGAACATCCATGACAAGCATTTTGAGGTGATCATCCGCAAGATGTTGAGCAAGGTGCAAGTCGTTCGCC
>CAISEG010000127.1 GCA_903884265.1 uncultured Anaerolineales bacterium
GCCGGTGTTTTTTTGAGAAAACATCGCCGCAGTACCTCGACCGCACTGAATACCGAACACCACTATCCTATTCTTTTTCTGTTCACGTAAGGAGAAGTAATAAAATGGCAGAGCGTGTGACCGGTACGGTCAAATGGTTCAATGCGTCGAAGGGCTACGGCTTCCTCGCACGCGAAGGCGGCCCGGACGTTTTCGTCCACTATAGCACCATAGAGTCTGATGGGTTCCGTACCCTTCAGGAAGGTCAGGCGGTCGAGTTCGAAGTCGAACAGGGACCCAAAGGTCTGCAGGCAGCGCACGTCAAACCCCTGTAATATATCCCTTGAACCCAAAAAATCCTCCCCACACCGGGGAGGATTTTCTTTAAGGTCGTATATTATTTTTTAGAAATCTCTACCCGGCTCAGCCATTCGCCCCCAAATAGAAAAACCGCACTTCCAAAAGTTGCCATCCCGGCATTGATCGGTCCGGCAGCCGCGAAACTCCAGCCAAGTGCACCGCCAACAATGTGTCCGATCCAGAAACCCAACCAGGAAAGGACGATATAAAGGAAAAGCCGGTTCAAACTGCCACCTTTCCATAAATGGAAGGCGGTGCCGTAAACTGAAGAAAGAACCATTCCAAAGAAGATAGCTGGGAAAGTCATATTCTTCTCGCTTTTGAAAAGTATATCACAGACTGGCTATACGAAGATCAGACAATTGTTCCACCACCCAGGACCAGGTCGCCATCATAAAAGACAGCGGCTTGACCTGGTGTAATATCCCGCTGAAGCGTGTCAAACCTGACCTCGGCTCGGTTTCCAGCCACCGGTTTCACCATCGCCTTGGATTGTCTGGCAGTATAACGCGTCTTTACCTCTGCGCCAAATGATTCCGCGGGTGCTTCCCCTGAAATCCAATTGATATCTCGGGCGATCAGTTCACATGAGCCTAATTCTGCCTCGCTCCCAACGACAAGCGTATTCGTGGCAGTCTCCTTCGCCAGAACATAAAGCGGGATGGGAGAGGCAATACCCAGGCCCTTGCGCTGCCCGATCGTATAAAAAGCAAGCCCTTGATGTTCGCCCAGGGGTTTCCCTTTTTTTGTCAGGATGGGGCCGGGATGGCCAATTTCCGGGGCGTTACGGAGCAGGAATTCACGATAATCTTCCCCGGCCAGAAAACACAAATCCTGGCTGTCAGATCGGTCAGCTGTGGGCAGGTCGAATTCCCCGGCGAGTTTGCGGATTTCCGGTTTTGGATACTCCCCCACCGGGAAAAGTGCCTTCGCCAATTTCTCCTGTGTCAACACATGCAGCACATATGATTGGTCTTTCGCCCGGTCGGTCGAGCGTAAGAGCTGCCATTTGCCATCCTCTGTCGCCTGTTTTCTTGCATAATGCCCGGTCGCCAGGAAATCAGCTCCGAGCGCAAGGGCATGCTTGAGCAGGAAATCCCATTTGATCTTACGGTTGCAAATCACGCAGGGATTGGGCGTCACCCCCTGGGCATAGCCATCCAGGAAGAACTGTACGACGGTCGAATAGAAAAGGTCTTTCGCATCCACTACATAGAAAGGGATATCGAGCCTGGCAGCCACCCGGCGCGCCAGTGACATTGAGTCTGGGGTGCAGCAGCGGTTGGACTCTTCCTTGCCGGTTTCACTCCAAAGACGCAGCATCATGCCGATTACTTCGTAACCTTGCTGTTTCAGTAAGGCTGCAGCGACGGAGGAGTCTACACCGCCAGACATGGCTACGACAACTTTAGGCATCTTTCACCATGTCTAGCCCCGTTGATCTCCGGTTAAATTCCTCGCCTGCTGAACGATGCCAGGCAATGCTTTTAGAAATGCGTCAACATGGTCAGATGTCGTCCCCGCACCCAGCGTAACCCGCAGGGATCCCAACCCCCACTCAGGCGTTAATCCGATCGCACTTAGCACCTCACTCGGTTCGGGGTTGCCCGTCTTGCAGGCAGACCCGGAGGAACACGCAAAACCGGCTGCATCCAGCAGGGTCAGGAGCAAATTACCATCCATTTCTTTGAAGGCGAAAGAACAATGATTGGGCAAGCGGTTGACCGGATGGCCTGTCAAACGGGAATCGGGGATTTCCTCAAGGACGGTCCCAATAATCCGGTCGCGCAGTGGGCGAACGCTGCCAATGCGTTCTTCGCGTTCTCCAGCCGTCAACCGGAGCGCTTCAGCCAGGCCGGCGATATAGGGGACATTTTGCGTTCCCGCCCGCAGACCATACTCCTGCCCGCCGCCCGTTTGGAGCGACAGGATCGGGGTGCCGTTGCGAACAAACAGCGCCCCAATGCCCTTGGGCCCGTAAAATTTGTGCGCACCGAGCGACATCAAATCCACTCCCAGAACCTGGAGATTTACCGGTAAATAGGCTGCTGCCTGGACCGCGTCCGTGTGAAAAGGGACGCTGTGAGCCCGGCAGATGGCTGATATTTCGGCAACCGGATTGATCGTGCCGATTTCATTATTGGCATACATCACAGAGACGACAGCCGTACTCTTGCAAATCACCTTTTCAACTGTTTCCGGGGAAACCCTTCCGTTTTCGTCGGTCTCCAGCCATTCGACCTGGAAACCGTAATGTCTTTCCAGGTCTTCCGCGGTTTTACTGACCGCGTGATGCTCGGCCTTGCTGGTCAGGATCCGGTTCGCACCGGTTTTTTCCCGCATTGCCAGCGCCGTGCC
>CAISEG010000128.1 GCA_903884265.1 uncultured Anaerolineales bacterium
AAGTGATGCCGCGTGAAGTGCGCGGCATCACTTTTTTCGTACAACTCGCCCCTCCCCGAAGATCGGGGAGGGGATGGGGGAGGGGTTAATTATTCAAACAACAAGCAAACCCCGCAACGCGATGCAATACGTGTTAAACGGGTGGAAACAACACCGTCAACCTTAAATTTGACGAATTAGAACATTTGTTTTATAATAATCTTTGGGGAGAGCCTTGTGTCTTGATGATCGCTTTTCCCTTGTTCTTTGTTGCAAAAAACCTTTTTAGTTCACTTTGATTACCGTTCCATGGTTCGTTAACAATCGAAATTTCGACCAGGCAGTTTCCTCCCAGGCACATAAAAACTATTCATTTTGGATTTATTTTGAGGAACAAATACCACAGCATGGTATATACATATGAAACGAAATGAAGAGGGGTTCGTTCCCCAATTGTTTCTCAGGAACAAATCCCCTGTGGGCATACCCCGACATACTTCCCTCCCCCTTCTCCCATCTTTCTTCGATCCGGGAACGGCAGATCGAAGGGACGATTTGTCCCCCAAAAATATTCCCTTTATTGGCTTAAATTCGACTCGCCTCTGCTCTTCCTGATAACAAAGTACTTGTTTTTTCACTGGTTTACCTGTACAATCTCAGACAAATGTTCTAGTTCCAACGGAGAAGCATGACGCTCAATTTCCAGCAGGTTTATGACAGGATCAAACAGATCGGCCTGGGAGCACAGGCTCGCCAGAAAAGTCTGGATGCACTCCGCAAGGACGCCCGTGCTCTGCTCGAAGCCTGGGCAGATAAAGGTGCGGAACTGCGCGCGAAGCTGGAACGCGCCCGCCAGGCCGACTCCAACCTGCGCTGCGCCCTCCCGCTGGACGAGCACCTGGATGCATTCCACCCCGCTGTTGCGATTAAAAGCCCGCTTACACTGCTCGCCGCGGATGGGTCGCAGATACTGCCTGACCGGCACGCCGCGCTCCATTATTCGCTGGTCAACGTGGGCGCCATCGCCATGCAACCCGGCTCGGGGCAGCCGCCCGAAGTATTCACCGACAGCAGCCTGCTCTTTGCCGACGAACTCTATACCGAGACCGGGATGGTAAGCGAGGAAGCCATCGAGCAACGCCGTGATATCGCCGAACGGAAAAAACTGCTCGAACTGGCGCCGGATTACCCCGCCCCAGTGCTCGCCCTCACCGATGGTCCGGTGGAGCTGTGGGGGGCAAAAAACAGCGGCGAAGACGATTACCGCAAGAATCTCGAGATCCATAAGTCCGTCCTGTCACAGTTGCAAGCCAAAGGCGTGATCGTGGCCGGTTACGTGGACAAACCCGGCGCGGACTTGGTCATCCGCACCCTGGAAATTGCCCGCTTCGCCAGCGATGACGAATACAAGAACATCCGCAGGATCCACCCCCTGCGTGGGGTCAGCGACCGCTGGCTGTTCAGCTTCCTGCCCGGCGGACATCGTTCGGCAGTGTTCGGGCTGCAATCCAGCTCGCGTGCCCATTACACCGGCGATCTTGCCCTGCACTTTTTCTACCTGAACGTTGGTGAACTGAAGCATCCGTCGCTGGTAAGGGTCGAGTTCCCCAAGTGGGTTGCGGAAGACACCGACAAACTCGATCTCCTGCACACCGCCCTGCTCCAGCAATGCCGGGTGATGGGAGCGCGACCCTACCCGTATATTTTGCATCGCGCCCATGAGATCGCGGTGGTCAAGTTCGATGAAAAGAAACAGGTCGAGCAGATGCTGGATCTCGAACTGCGCAAGGCCGGCAGCGAATTGGATCAGGAATCAAATAAACAATCTGCCAAGAATCTTAAGGGCAGGTCCAGGAATTAGTCGCACAAGTCTGGCAAGCCCAATTGGTTGGGACTTCCAGGTAAAGGACAGGGTCCATGAACACCATTCAAATCGGATATCTCCTGAAAGCCGGGACGACCGGCTTCGTGGTTGGCTGCTCGGTCTCGCAATTGGAGGCCCCGGCCTTCGGCGCGCTGGTGCGCGCCCCGCTGGACAAAGACTACAGTGTTTACGGCCTGATCTATGACATCCACATCGAAGACGACGGGCTGGTGCGCCAACTGGTCACAGCCGGGAACATCAGTGCCGAGGTGATGCACGACAACCGCGAGCGGCGTATTGTGCCGGTCGAGATGTCGGTGCTGGCGGTGGGGTACGCGCAAGGTGGGAAGATCTCCCACCTGCTGCCGCCCCGCCCGCCCCTGAGCCTCGACGTCATCACCCTGTGCTCAGATGCCGAACTGGTAAAGTTCACCAGCGCCGGAAAGTTTGGCTACTTCCGGCATGTCCTGCAAGCCAGGGACATTCCTATCGGCGAATTGCTGGCGGCTCATATTCAGCAAGCCTCCACCGCCCATAAGGATAAAGCCTGGGCCGAAAAGGCTGCACAGGAGTTGATTACCCTGTTGCGGGACGATTACCCACTGCTTATGTCCGTATTGGGCGCGTTGGGAGAGGTTTCCTAAACGCGAAGGACACAAATCCTTCGTGATTCTTCGTGCCCTTTGTGTTTATTACATGACAAAGCGTAAAACCACCCAAACCTCCGCTTTTGGCTCTCCCGGGCGCGCCGGGCACGACTCGTCGACTTTTTACGCGGGTAAACTCTATGATAACCAGCTGCAAGGGCTGGATGTAGCTTACGTGGAGAACCCCATCCCCCCCGAATTGCTCGACCGTATCATCTGCCACACTGCCGAAGCGATGAGCGAACTCCCAGACTGCTCGATCCATTTGATGGTCACTTCGCCGCCTTACAATGTTGGCAAGGAATATGACGAAGACCTGAGTCTCGACGA
>CAISEG010000129.1 GCA_903884265.1 uncultured Anaerolineales bacterium
AGATTGCGAAAAAAATCACTAGAGAGCAGCGCCAGACGCGCACCTATAGGATTGTTTTTATTGTCATCTCTTTAATCGTTCTATCCACTATGCTGTTATCCTTGGTCGTAAAATAACGGTGGCATTCTTGGATAGCTTCCCTAAGGGAATGGCCTCTTTACAGCGGGGATGATGATCCCCTGCAGGGGAGGATGGACCCGCGGCTGGGGTGTCTGGAGATACAGTCTAAATAATTAGACTTGATTCCCAAGAGGTTGGGACTCAAAAGAAATGAGAGTGCTTTGCCTCTATAACATTAAAAAAAGGTCTTTTATGCTTGATAAACTCGCTGGGATCGAAAAACGATATGATGAACTTCATCGGCTCCTGCTGGAAGTAGGGGACGATTATCAACGCGCCGCTGAACTGAACAAGGAACGCCTCGATCTGGAACCCATGGTCGAAAAATCGAAAGAGTACCGTCGGGACATGACGCGACTTGAAGAAGCCCGTGCAATTGTCGGGTCTGAGGAGGATGCCGAAATGCGCCTCCTGGCCGAATCAGAAATCACCGACCTGGAACCCCAGGCTGAAGCGCTTGAAAAGGACCTCAAGCTGATGTTGGTGCCCAAAGACCTGCGCGACGAGAAAAATGTCTTTGTTGAAATTCGAGCCGGAACGGGTGGAGAGGAAGCTGCCATCTTTGCCGCCGATCTATATCGCATGTACACGCGTTATGCAGAACGCCAGGGCTGGAAAATTGAGTTGATGGACTCAAACGCCATCGGGATAGGCGGTTTCAAGGAAGTGGTTTTTCAGGTCAAGGGTAAAGGTGCTTTTTCGAAACTCAAATACGAGTCTGGTGTGCATCGCGTCCAGCGTGTCCCAGCCACAGAGTCTTCGGGTCGGATTCACACCTCGACTGCCACCGTGGCCGTTCTTGCCGAAGTGGAGGAGGTGGATGTGGAAATACCCGAGTCTGATATGAAAATTGACGTTTTCCGTTCTTCCGGCGCAGGCGGCCAGAATGTCCAGAAGAATGCCACAGCAATCCGCATCACCCACCTTCCGTCCGGAATGGTGGTTGCCGTCCAAGATGAACGCTCCCAATTGCAGAATAAACTGCGCGCCATGTCCATTTTGCGTGCACGCCTTTATGAGATCGAAGAAGAAAAGCGCCGCTCTACCCAGGATGCCGACCGTCGTTCGCAGGTGGGCAGCGGCGAAAGGTCTGAAAAGATCCGCACCTATAATTACCCGCAGAACCGCGTTACCGATCACCGCATCAACGTTTCAAACTTCAACCTTCCAGCTGTTATGGAAGGGAGCATTGACCAGTTTATCGAGGAACTCTCTTCCCGTGACGAGGCTGACCGCCTGTCTGCCAGCGGGGTTTAGGAGGATGTCAGGGAAAACCGGGGGGGAGACCGTAGGGAAAACCCTCGAAGCGCTGATTTCCAGATTGGAGATGACCAGTGACACTCCGAGCCTGGACGCCCAGGTACTGTTGGCGCATCTTCTGGAGAAACCCCGCTCGTGGGCGCTAGCCCACCCCGAAGTGCTCCTGACAGGAGACATGTTTGATGCACTGGATGCGCTAGCTCTCCGCCTGGAGGCAGGCGATCCAATCCCGTATATCCTTGGAAGCTGGGAATTCTTCGGCTTGGAGTTCGGAGTAACACCAGATGTGCTCATCCCACGGCATGAGACCGAAATGCTGGTTGAGCGGGCGATCTCCTGGTTGAGAAATTCCGTATCCGGGAAGCGGGGATTGAGAGTATTAGATGTGGGTACCGGATCCGGCTGCGTTGCAATTTCCCTGGCAGTCAATGTCCCGGGATTATCCATTACTGCCATCGATATTTCCCCCAGCGCGCTGAAGGTGGCGCACGCCAATGCCGATAAGATGAATGCCTCCGGTGGTATTACCTTCCTTGAGGCTGACCTGTTTTCCAATCCTTTGACCCCAGGATCCTTTTCCTTGATCGTTGCTAACCCGCCCTATATTCCAACCGATACATTACACACCCTTCCTATATACGGCCGTGAACCAACTCTGGCCCTGGATGGTGGCTCTGACGGGCTTGCCCTTATCCGCCGTTTGCTGAATGAAGCTCCCGTCCGGTTACTTTCAGGAGGGATGCTGCTGATGGAAATCGAAGCTTCCGAAGGCACAGCGGTTCTATCTTTGGCGTCTGCTGCTTTCCCCAAGGCTCGTATCCAGCTGCACAAAGACCTTGCTGGTCACGACCGGCTGCTGGAAGTACAGGTATGATTACGGAAATCTTATCAACCCAAAACCCGCTTGCCCTGGCGCGGGCCCTTGAGATCCTGCGAACAGGCGGGCTAGTGGCCTTTCCAACGGACACGGTCTATGGAGTGGGTGCGCTAGTTTTCAACGGGCCGGCGGTTGAGAGCATCTATGCCGCGAAAGATCGCCCTGTGGAAAAAGCCATTCCTGTTTTGATCGGGGATGTAGATGATCTGGTGAAGGTATCTGCTGAAGTCCCTGAAATTGCGCTGAAATTGGCTGCCCGTTTCTGGCCAGGCCCTTTGACCCTGGTGGTCCCTAAACACCCAGAACTACCTGAGGCTGTCTCAGCTACAGAAACGGTCGGTGTGCGGCTCCCGAACCACCCTGTGGCGCGTGGTTTGCTGCGCCTGGCTGGGCCAATGGCGGTCACCTCAGCCAACCTTACCGGTCAGCCAAGTCCCTCTACGGCAGATGAAGTCTTTGCCCAACTCGGCGGGCGGATTGCCCTCATCCTTGATGGTGGAAAGACGCCAGGCGGCGTTCCATCCACTATAGTGGACTGTGTTGGCGTAGAACCGCAGGTCTTGCGTGAAGGGCCAATTTCCAGGAAAGAAATCCTGGAATTGTCAGGTTATAAATTCTGATCCTTTTATTCCCTGTAGATCTTTTTTCCAGCTTTATTCTCTAATCTGCGTCTTAATCTTTATTCATCCCATTCTTATCTCAAAGTATATAATAATCATTAATTCTCCTCCTTAAACAAACCCCTCCGGGACTGGGGCCAGTCCACTCAGGGGTTTGCGTTATTAACAGGCCATTTTACCAATTCAAGGCAGTCAAAAACAGAGGCGACCCGAACGGGTCGCCTTTCTGAATACATAAGTCTTCCTCTTTCCTAGGATAACGGCCAGGTCGGCAGAATATCGATCTCCAGGCCATCCGTATGACCGAAAGCATAGCGGAAATATCCTGCTGCGGCGACCATGGCCGCGTTGTCGGTACAAAGCGAAAGGCGTGGAATATAAACTGGAAATTCCGTTTGCGAAAGAAAGGCGTCGCGAAGGGAATTATTGGCAGAAACCCCTCCGCCAACAATGATTTGCTTTACGCTGAATTTGCGCGCAGCATTCAGTGTTTTATTGAAAAGCACATCCACGACCGCTGCCTGGAAACTTGCAGCCAGATCTGCAACAGGAAGAGGCTTGCCATCCAATCTTTTAACTTCTTTGAGAACCGCAGTCTTCAGCCCTGAGAATGAAAAATTCCAAGTCCCTTCGAGCCAGGCGCGCGGGAATTTGAAAGCGTTCGGGTCGCCCTCTTCGGCGGCTTTTTGGACTGAAGGCCCCCCAGGGTAGGGGAGACCGAGCATGCGGGCAACCTTATCAAAGGCTTCACCGGCAGCATCATCGAGGGTGGCTCCGAGGCGTTTATACGAAAGATGAGCCTCCATCAGGTTTAATTCCGTGTGCCCGCCCGAAACGAGCAAGGCCATGAGTGGGAATTGAGGTTCCGGGAGAGGAGTATCGCCGGCGGTGTAGACCCAGGCCGAGTAGATATGACCTTCCAGGTGATTCACGCCTACCAACGGTAAACCTGCCCCGAGCGCCAGCCCTTTGGCTGCGTTCAATCCAACCACCAACGACCCTGCCAATCCGGGTCCTCGCGTGGCGGCGACTGCATCGATATCCGTAAGGGCCAGGTGCGCCTGGGCGAGTGTCTGCTCGATGACCGGCAGGATGGACAGGATGTGCTGGCGGGCGGCCACTTCCGGGTAGACGCCACCGTAGCGTGCATGGATATCCATCTGCGAGGCGACAGTGGATGCGAGCAAGGCGCGTCCGTTTTCAATAACGGCTGCTGCGGTCTCATCGCAGGAAGTTTCGATGGCGAGGATGCGGGCAGGTTTTAAGTCAGTCATCGGGGTGATTATAGCGTTATCCGCAAGGACGTCAACATCCAGGCGGAGATGGTTTTTCAGAATTCCAGCGATGCATCCTTTACTTCTTCCACTTTTTCATCTTCAACACAAAATCATATGGATACTCGGCCAGGACTTCCATTGTCCCATCCGGGCGGACCCAGAGCGTATCTTCGATGCGAACGCCCATACCTTTTTCGGGATAGTAAAGACCCGGTTCAGATGTGACGATCACGCCGGGTTTTAAAATATTGTCATCGGTGGCAGAAAGCCCACTCCAGGGCCGTTCGTGGATATTCAGCCCGACGCCATGCCCAAGCGAATGGACGTAACCTTCTACCGGTGCCAGAGTGTGAAGCGGCGTCTTATGACCGTTCTTCTCAAACTCCTCGCATACAAGCCGCTGGTAGTCCTTGAATGGAGCGTTCAGGTCGAGATTTTCCTGCACTTTATCAAAAACAGCTTTGACCTCGTCATAGAGCGTCTGTGCTTCGGGTGTGGCGTAGCCCAGGCTCCAGGTGCGGGTGAAATCGTAGAAGTAGCCGCCCCCCGCTTCGCACGGATAGATGTCGAAGACAATAGTCCGGCCCAGCCGCAGGAGGTCGGTTGGCGTACCGACGGAATGGGGGATGCCGGCATCCCGCCCGATGGCGAAGATGCAACCCTCGGGGTTCTCGGCACCCAGTTCGGCCAGCCAAAGATCGATGCGGGATTTAACATCTGCAATGGTGAGCGGAGAACCGTCATCTTTCAACAGAACTTCGTCTTTCCGCACCGTTCGGCTGGTAAGGTACCCGGCGACGCGTCCTACGACCGTGGTAGTGACTTTACCCATCTTGCGGATGCGGGCCACTTCAGCCTCGTCCTTTGTTTCCATGGTGTACATGAAGAGCGAGTTATCCCGCGTCTCGCCAACCAGCTCGAACTCCGGCATGATTCTTTGCAAATGGGCAAAAATGGCAAAAGCTGAACCGATATCGGTCTCCCCATAGATACCGACCCGGCCGCGCACTCCCTGATCGGTGAACATGTGTTGATACCGGATTGCTGAAGCCAGTGCCGGGTCGCCATGAGCTTCTTTCAAAAGAGAGTCGTAATTGTACGTGCTGTAAGGAATGGTCTTCAATCCCGATTTGGCAGCTTCTTCGCGCTCCATATCGTTGCAAAAAAGCACAGCTTCGCTGCCGCGCTTTTTGATCAGTGTGGCTGCACTGACATGCCCGCCGCCGGTCAGGTAGTACATGGGGGGGTTGTGAGTGGCATTTCCAATTACAAGGATCGCGTCGAGATTCTTTGTTCGCATGAGAGCATCGAGGTCGGATTTCATTTTAGAATGCTCCTAAAAAGTAAATTTTCCAGGAATATTATTTCGTTTGAATAATTGCGAAAACAAGATCCGGGGTTTGATTCTGGATGGAAATTTCAAGCGACGGATCGGCATCCGCAACAAGTTTTTCGACCTGATCCGGATTCCCGATCAACCAGAGGCTTTTATCCCCGCTATAGCCCTGTACAACGACCATCGCTGCGGCAAGATCGTTCGCCTCGAGCGCATCGTTGATAAGATAGACCTGGTTTAACTCGTCCGGCTGCCACTCCAGGCCGAACTCGCAATTCAGCACTTCCCGCTCCAGCAGGGCTGGTGCCCATTCACGCAGGGCGGCATTGCCAGCAATAAGTACATGTACGTCAGTGGGGATCATGTGCTGCTCATGCTGCAGGGTCTCAACCGCAGATGCGCTGATCTGCAATTCCGCCTGGTTCTGCAAATCATGCAGCGCGTTCACCGCTCCTGCTACCATCAGAATAACCAGGGTCATGGCCAGCAAACCGGGAGCCAGCGGCGGCCGGTTATGGATGCCTTCGGATTTAAAAGCCTTTTGAAATAGTGGCCAGACAAGATGGATAAATCCTTCAGCTGCCAGCCAGGCGGCTGGAATGGCGACCATCCAACTTCCCTCGCGCGGGACCAGCCAGACGGCAAAAAGAACCACACCCTGGAAAGCCTGTTTGTTCAACACCGCCCAAATAAGCCCAGCCAAGACCAGCCAGTCAAACAGGAAACCATAAATACCCTCGTCACCCACAAAAGTGAGCATGTCCGCGGGTTTGAAGGTGATCATGTACCTGATTTGATTGACGAATGATGAAGCATCTTGCTGGGACAAGAAAGTAGTCGTGAAGCCGCCGAATTCGTGGTGCTGGATGATCGTCAGCCAGTAGGGCGCGGAGACGAGAATTCCAGTAAGCCCAGTAATCATAAGCCAGGCGGAGCTTTTGAAGGAATGGCTCTTCAGATCTTGAATAAGGATCTTGAAGAAAAAAAGAACAGAAATGATCACACTGCCATAGGCGCTTCCGGGGCTGGAGAGAACACACAGCCCGAGGAAGAGTCCAGCCCATAGAGCAGGAGCAGGCCGGGGATCCTTTTCGAATCGGAACAACCAGCCCAGGAAGAAAAGCAAAGCCAGGGTCCCGCAGGCTTCAGCCAATCCGGCGCCTTCGATCTGGTTAACAAAAGCGCTCGGCATCAGGGCAAAGGCGAACAGAGCTGCTGCCACCAGCCGATTGTCGTCGGTCTGGGCCTTGGCCATCCAGTAGAAGGCGGGCAACGATAATACAGCTAACAATGGGGGTAGGAGATTAACAGTGATGAATGGCGGAGGCGAGAATAACTTCATCACGATTGCCTGCAGGTAGAAACCGAGCGGAGGGTAGGCAAATGGGATGCCTCCCAGAGAGTAATAAGGGATGGTTTCAGGCAGGGCAAAATGGTTCAGGATTATCTGGCGGGAAAATTCGTAGAAGATACCCCCCAGGTGGAATGGGGCATCGAAGGGATTATAGAAGAGAAGAGCAACACGTAATATGGCTCCGACTGCCATCGGTGCCAAGATGATCCAAGGGATTTTG
>CAISEG010000130.1 GCA_903884265.1 uncultured Anaerolineales bacterium
AGCCGCATTAAACCAATTTCTTATACCGCTATCATAGGACATTTCCCGCTTTGCAGGCGGGTTCAGCATTGAGCCGTGTTCCCGGTCGTGATAAATTGAGCCAAAAATGGTCGTTTGAAAGTGAGCCACTTTGGAGGTGGAGTTGCTGAGAGAAAAGGGTATGGTGTGATTTTTTATCTCAGCGTAAGCGAGGTGGCGCATTGAAAAAAAGGAGACCGTTTTGGAGATATTGGTGCTCAAGAAGAAGGGGTTGACCCAGAGGCAGATCGCCAGGAAGCTGGGCATCAGCCGCAACACGGTGAAGAAGTACATCGAGAATCAGGGATATCCAGCGATTGATCGGAGCAAGCCAAACCGTAAGAGATTGCTGGATCGGTTTCAGGGCAACCTTGCTGCATGGCTTGAAGAAGACATGGAGTACAAGGCGACCTGGATATACGACCGACTTCGCCCGATGGGTTTTGGCGGGAGCTATGAGATCGTCAAAAGGGCGGTGCATGATATCAAGGAGGAACGTCAGCGGATCGCCTATATGCGCTTTGAGACGGAGCCGGGATATCAGTCGCAGGTGGATTTTGGGGAGTTCCAGTTTGACAGAGCCGACGGCACAATCGGGAAGATCTCTCTTTTTTCGATGATCCTCGGCTTTTCGCGGAGGATCTACTCCGAGTTCGTTGAACAGTGCGATTTGCCGACCTTTCTGGATTGCCATATTCACGCCTTCGACCATTTCGGCGGCGTTACCGAAGAGATTCTCTACGATCGGATGAAGAACGTCTTTATCGGCAAGTTAGCCGGCAAGAACAAGTTCAACGACACCCTGACGGGATTTGCGTTGCATTACGGATTCAAGCCGCAGGTTGCCCCGGCTTATGCCGCCTGGGTGAAGGGGAAGGTGGAGAGACCCTATCACTTCATCCGGGAGGGGTTCTGGCGGGGTTATGGGTTTATCTGCCGTGAGACGGCCAATAAGGACCTTCTCCAATGGCTCCAGCTCAAAGACCAGAGGATTCATGGGACAACCCACGAAGTGGTGTCGGAGCGATTCGAGCGTGAGCGGCCCCATTTACAGACGCTGCCGCCGCGGGCTTTCGACACCTCCTGGCGGATCTACCGGATAGTCAACAAAGACTGCACCGTCCGGTTTGAAGGCAACAGCTATGTTGTCCCCCATACCCTGGTGGGGAAGGGTCTTGTCCTGCGCGTCAAGGACAACTCCATGAGGATCTTCGAGGATGATCGTTTGGTTGTGACCTATGAAATCCCCGAAGGCAAAGGACATCTTGTTCAGGACAAGAGATTCTATGAAGCACTGAAAAATGATAGGGAGATGAACCGGCGCAAGTACGGCCAGGGCAGACGCGGCAAGGGTCGCGCCAAAGGCACGATCAGCCCGCTCAAACCGCTCTATGACATGGATGTTGAGATCCGTTCTCCTTATATTTATGACTACATGATCGGGGAGGTGCGCATATGAGCGATACCCTGGTCCTTGATCGCATCCAGACCAGCCTGACGCGGTTGAGGCTTCCCCGAATGGGAGAGATCCTGGAAAGCGTGATGCAGGCGGCACAGGAAGGGGGCAAGAGCTATCTGACCTTTCTCGATGACCTCCTGGAAGAAGAGGTTGGATGCAGGGAACAGCGTCGGGTGGAAACATCCCTGAAGATATCGGGGCTTCCCTTTATCAAA
>CAISEG010000131.1 GCA_903884265.1 uncultured Anaerolineales bacterium
GGGCATCCACACTTTTGACCGCACCGGTTACGTCGGTGAACTGGTAAGAGATGAATTTGACATTGTCAGCTTTGACACGTGCGAGTAATTCTTTTGTATCCATGGTTTATCCTTTCATAAGTCAAATATTTTGGATTGATATATAAAATTCATTTCATGTTCCCTATAAACAAAAAAACACACCCGGGGGGCGTGCCTGTGCTAACGAAAAATAATTGGCTGGCAGCCCTTCCATGTGAAAACAGGCGATTGTATGCCTGACCACTGCGCCGTCCTTTGTCCTGGCCGTTGCCGGTCAGTTTTGGGATTGGACGACAAACAGCGTTTTTTTAAACCTGTTTGTCGCCGGGCGTTATTCCGGAAGGGAGAAAGGAGCCTGTGACCGGGCTCCGGAGGCATCCGCTGATCTGTCCGATTTTTTCCGCTCACCGACCTCTCCCCTTGGAAGAGGGTAGGGTGAGGGATTAACCTTCGCTTGCGCGCAGGAACCTCCACCTCGTACTCCCGGTAATGCCGGGAGCCAGCCGCTAATTCTCCGTATTCACTTGTAAACGAAAACCCCGCTTATGCCGTGTGCTGCAAGGTTCTGAACCTGCTTTCGCAGGTCGGGCTCCTACCCGGTAAGTCAGCCTTGGCCGAAGCCTATCGCATCCTTGTCGCGAGATTGGATCCCTTTTTGTGGGTGTTGGCTCAGAACGGAGGTGCAACATCGCGAGCACAGCAGGGCACATGTTTTATACCATAAAGTAAGGGGGGTGGGTAGGGAAAGATTAAGGTTCGCAAAAGTGAGCCTGGGAGAATGCAACAGGGATTTGCAAGCCTCGTTTGCAAATCCCTGTTACATCAATATTCTTCCAATTCAGTCTACGGATAGACCCGCTTGATCATGCGTGGGAATGCGATGGCTTCTCGGATATGTTCGATTCCACAGATCCAGGCCACTGTCCGTTCTACCCCCATCCCAAAACCGGAGTGGGGCACCGAACCGTAATGGCGCAAATCCAGGTACCATTTATAGGCTGCTTCCGGTAGTCCATGCTCGTGGATCCGCTGGAGGAGCAGGTCGGGGCTCGACATGCGCTCCGAGCCGCCGATGATTTCGCCGCAGCCTTCCGGGGCTAGCAGGTCCACTGACTTGCAGATTTCGGGCCGGCCCGGCCAGGGTTCCATATAGAAAGCCTTGATCTGGGTTGGGTAACCGTAGACAAAGACCGGTTTCTCGTACAGGTTGGTCAGAACGGTCTCGTGCGGCGCGCCAAAGTCCATACCCCATTCGAATTTGATCAGTTCCTTCTTTTCTGGGTCGGTTTCTTTCTCGTATAGGTCCAGGATGATTTTGGCAGCTTCATCGTATGAGATGCGCGGGAAGGGCGCTTGGATGATCTCCAGTTTTGCCAGGTCGCGGCCCAGGGATTTTAACTCGGGTCCCCGCTCGCGCAGGACGCGCTTGACGATGTGGGTGACGAATTGCTCCTCGATTTCCATCAACCCGTCCAGGTCGCAGAAGGCGATCTCCGGTTCGACCATCCAGAACTCGGTCAGGTGGCGGCGGGTCTTGGATTTTTCTGCGCGGAAGGTTGGGCCAAAGCAGTAGACCTTGCCGAAGGCCATGATGTCCGCTTCGTTATACAACTGGCCCGATTGGCTCAGGTAGGCTTTGCCTTCGTCGAAGTATTCGGTTTCGAACAGGGTGGTGGTGCCTTCAACCGCCGCTGGTGTCAGGATCGGGGTGTCCATGTTAATGAAGCCGTTTAGCTCAAACCACTCGCGGATGGCTGAGATGACGGTTCCGCGGATGCGCAGGATCGCCCACTGGCTGGGCATGCGGATCCACAGGTGACGGTTGTCGAGGGCAAAATCCACCCCATGTTCTTTGAGCGCCATCGGGTAGTCCTCGGCCGCGCTCTGGATGATCTTGATCTCTTTGACGCCAACTTCGTACCCGCCAGGGACGCCGGGTGCCCGTTTGTCCTCGCGCACCCCTCCGCTGATGATGACCGATGATTCCTGCGGCAGCCGGGTTAGCTGGTCA
>CAISEG010000132.1 GCA_903884265.1 uncultured Anaerolineales bacterium
AGGTCAAGCGGAACCTGGCTCGTTTTTGCCCCCTCATCGATCTCCAGCAATTTATGATAGATGGACTCCAGCGTGGTAAGCGAAAAGCGCTTCGCCTGGCCGGTCACTTTTTGGGCGACGAATTCGTGCAGCCCAAGGGCGCTCTGGACATTGGAGATACTCGCGCTGGCATCCAGAAGTTCGCGCGCCTGGAGCAGCAACCGGAACTGGCGGATGACCATGCCCCACAATTCGAAAGCTTCTTCCTCTGCCAGCAATTGATGGAGTACGTGCTGAGCCTTTTTCCCATCCCCCTGGCCGAGGGCATCCACCAGTTCGAAAACATTGCCCTGGGCACTGACAATGCTGACCCGATCCACATCCAACAGGGTAACCGGGCGTGTAAAGTTGACATAGGTAAGCAGCTTGATGAGTTCCTGGGATGCAATGCGCGTGTCCCCGCCGACCATTTCAGAGAGGCGCGCGGCGGCATCCGGATCGATCCTGCCACCCAATTTTTTTGTCTCTGACTCAATCCAGCGCGGCATTTCCCAGCGCTTGGGCATGTTGTAGACGTGAACCCCGGCATGTGGCCCGGACTGCATTGTCCCGGTTCCAGCACGGGAAGCTGCCCATCTTAATAACCAGTGGTCGCGTTTGAGCTCGTCGTACTCCGCCAGGACAATCGTCGTCTCCGGCTGAGCTTTCTCGAGCAGTTCGATGAATTTTTTCCGACCCTCGGTGGAATTAAAAGCCGAGACCGGATGCGCTAGCACCATCACCCGGCGGGGTGCCAGGAAAGGAGCCGCGTTAATGGCAGTGTTGAGCGCCTCGAAATCCAGACCGAGACGGCCATCGAAGCGGGCGATGTTCATGCCGGCTGTGGACGGGTCGCCGAGGCCGGTACAAAGTTTTTCGATGTGACCGGAGATGGCAAATTCATCGTTGCCGTGCAGGAGGATGACGCTGGGAAAGTCAGACATTTTTAAAAAACAAAAGGCATAAAGGCAGACAAGAGATCAACCCTGAGTGACCACGCGGTGCATGGCAAACTGACCGAACCGGATCGGAAAGACATCCACGATGGACAGCCCCTGCGGGTCACCGGAGGTGGTGACGCGCTGTTGTATGGCAGGTCCCAGCGGCTGGCTAAAGATGAAACCGAACGTCGCCAGGGCAATAACCAATGGTAAACGCTCGACCTGGTCGCGTTTGCTCTTTGCCCCAGCCATTCCCAGCCAGGCCAGCAAACCGGCGACAAAGCCGGAGGCAACATAGTTCGTCCCACAGTGTTCGTGAACGGCAAGGTAGCTTTCACCATTGTTCATTCGAGCCAGCGCCTGGATGACAGCCTCGCGCAGGTCAGCGGTGGGGATATCGCCGAGGATGAAGAATCCCCCTAGGAAGGAATATCCAGCTAGACGCCTGTAGGGGAAACGCTGTGACAGGATGTTGATGGTGGCATGTTCCAGGCCATGGTTGCGGCGGATGCGGGAGAGCACGGTAGTATCGAGGATGGTCATGATTGACTCCAATCTGAAAAGATTATACCTGTAAAGAAGCATCCGAAGTCTTCGAGACTTCGGATGCGTAGGTTTGTCAGGGGTTTTTAGATTCTCCAACACACTCGATGTCTAAGCTAAGCGACTTTTCTCTCCTGGGGTGATCCGCGCTGGATGCCGAAAGCCAATTCGAGCGCCTGATATACCGCCCGCGCCTCCACGATTTCGATATCTGTCGGCCAGGGTTCGCCCGCGCGCAGGCGCTTGGGAACAATGGCAGTCTTGAATCCGAGCTTGGCGGCTTCGCGCAGACGCACCGGCATCTGTCCCGGCATGCGCAGTTCTCCCGCCAGGCCGATCTCGCCAATGAGCACGGTATCCGCTCTAACCGGCAGGTCGCGCATGGAGGAAGCCACCGCAGCGGCAATAGCCAGGTCGGCGGCAGGTTCGTCAATCTTGAGACCCCCAACCACGTTGACGAAGATGTCCGCTTCGGCCAGTTTTAACCCGACCCGGCGGGTCAGGACTGCTGCAATCATCAGCAGACGGTTGTAGTCGACACCATTGGGAGTGCGACGGGCATTACCGAACTGCGCCGCGCTGGTCAGACCCTGGACCTCCACCAGCAGAGGCCGGGTACCTTCCATTGTCACGGCAATCGCTGACCCAGCCGCGTTGACCATGCGCTCAGCCAGGAAAGCTTCGGAAGGATTGGTCACTTCTGTCAGCCCGCGCTCGACCATTTCGAACACACCCACTTCGGCAGTGGCGCCGAAACGGTTCTTCACCGAACGCAGCAACCGATAGGCCTGAAAACGGTCGCCTTCGAGATACAGTACCGTGTCCACGATGTGCTCCAGCACCCGCGGCCCGGCAATCGTCCCCTCTTTGGTCACGTGCCCGATGACAAACACCGCCGGTCCCGAAGACTTAGCCAGTTCGCGCAGCCGGTTGGCGCTTTCGCGCACTTGCGAGACCGACCCGGCGGCCGAGTCCATATCGGGAATATAAACGGTCTGGATGGAATCGACGATCAATAGGTCCGGCTTGACCGCCGCGACGTGCTCAAATATTGTATCCAGATCGGTTTCGGTGACGAGGAACAGGTCTGCCGGGAATTTTGTTTCAGAGGCGATGCGCGCGGCCCGCATCTTGATCTGGCGCTCGGACTCTTCGCCTGAAACATAAAGGACGCGCAGGCGGGACGCCATTTCAAGGGCCACCTGCAGCATCAAGGTGGACTTGCCAATGCCCGGGTCCCCGCCCACCAGCACGATCGAGCCAGGGACGAGACCGCCACCCAGCACACGCGCAAACTCACCAATCGGAACGGGAATCCGGTCTTCGGCTTCACCGCTTACATCAGATAGGCGATGCGGGGTGGAACGTCCGCTCAGACCACGCGGGGCAGCCTTCCCTCCGGTGGGCTCGGTGTTCACGATCTCCTCGACCATACTATTGAACGAACTGCACTGCGGGCATTTCCCCATGAAGCCGGCGGAGACGCGCCCGCACTGCTGACAGACATAGCGAGTGTGAGTTTTCGTTTTGGGCATGGGTGTATTATACCTTTTGGCAGGAATCTTGACCCTTGTGCTATACTTGGAACAATGCGAATAATCCATTTCCTCGAAAAACGCAGCAAGCTGTTTTGGGGAATCGTAGGATTCATCCTGGTTGCCTTTTTGGGCATGGTGGATTATGAGACGGGGGTTGAATTAAGCATCACACTCTTCTACCTAATTCCAATTTTACTGGTTGCCTGGTTTGCAGACGAGAAACTCGGACTGGTCATCTCCGCGTTGAGCGCCCTTACCTGGTTTATTACCGATTTTGCCAACGGTCTAGTCTACTCAAATATCATGATCTACGTTTGGAATACCCTGATCCGGTTGGGTTTTTTCATTATCACTAACCGGCTTCTTACGGAATTGAGAAATGCCCTCAGAGTAAACCAAAAGTCAGCCCGGATTGATTTTTTGACCGGAGCGGCTACTGGTCGCTATTTCTACGAACTGGCCCAAATCGAGATCAGCCGCTACCAACGCAATAAACATCCTCTTACCCTTGTATATATTGACCTGGATGACTTCAAGGAGGTCAACGACCGTCTTGGGCATATCACCGGTGACAAAGTCCTGCGGGCAGTCATAGAAGGCATCCAGCGGCAAATCCGGCCCACCGATATCCTTGGCCGGCTGGGGGGTGACGAATTCGCCTTGCTTATGCCGGAGACAGGTGAATATGGTGCTAAACAAGCCATCAGCAGGATCCACTCCGGTCTTGTGAAAGAAATGTTGCGAAATGGTTGGATGGTCACATTCAGCATCGGCGTGGTTACCTATCTTAAGGTCCCGAAGTCAGTGGATGAAATGGTCAAAATAGCCGATAGTGTGATGTACTCGGTCAAGACAAACACCAAGAACGGAGTGTGTTTCCACGCCTTTGACAGTTGAAAACCGGGCTGTGCTGCAATCACCTGGGTAATAGGTTCCAAGATCCATCCACCAGCTTTACTGCGTACAGCCAAAACGAGGTGCGTATTTTGGCTCCCAGCTAGGATTATTTCACCCCAAACCGTTGATGGCTTTGTCAAGTAAATCCAGGAATCCTTTTGCATCGTTCTGAAGGATGATCTTGGTGCGGGTCATACGTGGCAGGCGCTGGAGTGCCAGATAACGCATGGCGTGCTTGCGAAATAAGATCAAACCTTTATGTTCCCCATAAAATTTTAGATTGCGCTCCAAGTGCTGGCGTACCATCTGACGGATCATCTCAGGTGTGACCTGTTCGCGGTCGAGGCGGGAGAAAATCCAGGGGTTGCCGATGGCAGCGCGCCCGATCATGACGGCCTCGCAGCCGGTATGTGCTTTCATGCGCCTAATATCCGCAACCGTTTTCACATCCCCATTGCCAATGACGGGGATCTTGACGGTTGCCTTGACCTCGGCGATGGCGTCCCAGTTGGCATCCCCGGCATAACCCTGCTCCTGCGTGCGCCCATGGACGGCCACCAGCGAGCCGCCATTCTCTTCAATGATGCGGGCGATCAACTTATATGTGCGGTTGTCATCCCAGCCCAGGCGGATCTTGCCGGTCACGGGCACATTGAGTAATTTGCTTAACTTCTGGAAGATATGTGCCACCTTAAGGGGTGTGCGCATCAGTCCAACCCCCGCACCCCGGTTTGCAACCGTGCGCGCTGGGCAGCCCATGTTGATGTCAATGATATCCGGCCGCTTCTCCTGGACACGCAAGGCGGCGGCAATAATCAATTCTGGGTCATCCCCATAAACCTGGATGACAAAAGGACGCTCCGCTTCATCGTAGGTGAAGCGGTCCGCTATGTGTTCGAAGGCATTGATGATGAATTCTGCCCGGGTGAATTCGTTATAACTCATCGCCGAGCCAAGGGCGCGGCAAATGGAGCGAAAAGGCCAATCCGAGAATCCGTCCATGGGGGCGAGGATGGCATCCCCATAGACCGGGATCTTGCCCACCCGAAAAGTGGGGGCTATTTCTGGGAGCGCAGATGCTGCACCCTGGGTCTGGATAACCTGCATATGTCAACGTGCTTTCGACTTCGAGATTTAATGCCCGGGAGTTGACCCTTTAAGGGAATCAGAACTACCGAGCAAACCAGTTATATCACTTCTTTCCCGTACTGGAACCAAGACTACCGTCCCGTACTAGAACCGGGACTACCGTCCCGTACTGGAACCGGGACTACCGTCCCGTACTGGAACCGGGACTACCGAAGACTATCCACAAACTGCTTGCGGAACTTTGCCACCTTGGGGGCGATGATAACCCGGCAATAAGGCTGGAAGGAATTGTGGGCAAAGTATTCCTGGTGATAATCTTCAGCCAGATAGAACTTATCGAGCGGGGCAAGCTCGGTCACGATGGGGTCCGTCCAGATCTGAGAGTCGGTGATCTCCTTGATGACCTGTGAAGCGATCTCTTTCTGCTGCTGGTCGTGATAGAAGATGGCCGAACGATACTGTGTGCCCGCATCCGCACCCTGACGGTTGAGGGTGGTCGGGTCATGAATGGAAAAGAAAACTGTCAGCAGGTCGTGGTATGAAAGCACCTGCGGGTCAAACGTAACCTGGACGGCTTCGGCATGACCGGTATCCCCGTTACAGACCTGGGCATACGAGGGGTTTGGAACCAATCCACCAGCGTAACCCGATTCGACCGATTCGACGCCTTTGAGTTCGTCGAACACAGCTTCCAGACACCAGAAACAACCGCCAGCAAGTGTGGCTACCTCTCCATTTTTACCCATAAATACCTCCAAAATTGTCGTTGGGGCGGATTGCCATCCGCCCCAACAGGTAATTCATTACAAAACCGGTTCGGGTGCTTTTTCGGGAGTCTCCGCCCGTTTCAGCGCCACCTCATTTTCGACCACTTCCACGAGAATGGTATCGCCTTCGTGGAAGGTTCCAGAAAGCAGGGCGTCTGAGAGCGGGTCCTCGACCTTTTGCTGAATGACGCGGCGCAGAGGCCGGGCACCCATCTCGGGGTCATAGCCCTGCTGCGCCAACAGGTCCAGGGCGGCATCGGTGGCGGTGAGTTTCACTTCGTGTTCAGCCAGCCGTTCAGTGACCTTGTTCAACTCCAGGTTAACGATCTGGCGGATGTCATCCTTGTTTAGCGAACGGAAGACGATAACGCTGTCCAGCCGGTTGATGAACTCCGGACGGAAAACCTTCTTGAGCGACTCGGTCAGTTTCTTGCGCATCTCTTCGTAGGAAGTGCGCTCTTCGGTTTTTTCATCACGCTTGAGCTGGAAGCCAAGCGAGGTCTGCTTCTTGATCTCCTCAGCGCCAACGTTGGTAGTCATGACGATGATGGCGTTGCGGAAGTCGACCGAGCGACCCTTGGCATCGGAGAGATGACCCTCCTCCATGATCTGGAGGAGCATGTTGTGGACTTCGGGATGGGCCTTCTCGACCTCGTCAAAGACCACGATGGAGTACGGGCGGCGGCGGAGGGCCTCGGTCAGCTGACCGGCATCATCGTAGCCGATATAACCGGGAGGCGCACCAACCAGGCGGCTGGCTGTGTGGCGTTCCATAAATTCTGACATATCCAACTGGATCAGGGCTTCCTCGCTGCCGAACATGAACTTGGCGAGGGCCTTGGTCAACTCGGTCTTGCCTACGCCGGTGGGTCCGAGGAACATGAACGAGCCGATCGGGCGCTTCGGATCCTTAAGGCCAGCGCGCGCCCGGCGGACGGCTTTGGCGATGGACTGGATGGCTTCTGCCTGGCCGATGATGGTCTTGCGGAGCTCCTCTTCCATCTTTAGCAGGCGTTTCGACTCTGCCTCGGCAATCTGCATGACCGGAACACCGGTCCACATGGCGACCACCTCGGCAATATCCTCAGCGGTAACGACCGGACTCTTGGCGCGTTCCCAACTGGATTTCATCAATTTAAGCTGTTCGTTCAAGTCGGCTTCCTGGATTTCCCAGGTGTGTACATCTTCCGGCTTGCCCTCTTCCTGGGCCTGGGCACGGTTGGCACGCACGAGCTTCAGTTGCTTGTAAATATCCTTGGCAGATGTGGAAGCGCCAGATTTATACATGCGCACGCGCGAAGCGGACTCATCGATCAGGTCGATGGCCTTGTCAGGCAGGAACCGGTCGGAAACATACCGGGCCGAAAGCTGAGCGGCGGCATCGAGGGCCTCATCGGAGATGACGAGGTGATGGTGCTCTTCGTACATTTTGCGGATGCCCTTAAGGATCTCGATGGTCTCTTCCACCGAGGGTTCATCCACCACGATGGGTTGGAAGCGGCGCTCAAGAGCGGCGTCGGATTCAATATGCTTGCGGTATTCATCCAGCGTGGTGGCGCCAATGCACTGCAACTCACCGCGCGAAAGGGCAGGTTTTAGAATGTTGGCGGCATCCACAGCAGAACCAGCAGAACCGGCACCCACCAGCATGTGGAACTCGTCAATGAAAAGGATGGACTTGGTCTGCTTAAGCTCGTCAATAATGCGCTTGAGGCGCTCCTCGAACTGACCGCGATACATCGTCCCAGCCACCAGGGAGCCCACGTCCAGTTTCAGGACGCGTTTGCCCAGCAACGGGGCAGGGACATCGCCATCCGTGATGCGCTGGGCCAAGCCCTCAACAATGGCCGTCTTGCCAACGCCCGGTTCTCCGATCAGCGCCGGATTGTTCTTGGTGCGGCGGGCCAGGATCTGGATGACGCGCTCGATCTCGGTCTGGCGGCCGATGACCGGATCCAGCCTGCCTTCTTCGGCCAGGGTGGTCAGATCGGTGGCCAGCTGGTCCACCAGGGGGGTCTTGGGTTCCTGCTTGCCGCCGGGCTTGGCTGCCTCTGGGACGGGCGAGGCCTGGGAGCCGGTGCTTTCCTGCAAGACGCGGCGGGTCTGGCGGCGGACCTGGTCGGGGGTGACCCCGAGTTTCTTAAATACTTCCATGGCGGCGCCTTCGGAGCGGACCAGCCCAAGGAGCAGGTGTTCGGTGCCGATGTAATGGTGGCCCATCTTGCGGGCTTCTTCGATGGCATATTCAAGGACAAGCTGGGTGTCGGGGGCAAGCTCGATCTTGCCGCTTTCATCGTGGCCCTCGAGGCCAACGCGCTGGATCATCTCGCGGACACGGTCCGTTTCAAGGCCGAGCTCGCGTAAAACACGTCCGGCCACGCCACCGTCTTCCATCAATAAACCGAGCAACAGGTGTTCCGTACCGATCAATCCCTGGCGGGCGCTCTCGGCTTCCTGGTGAGCCAGGGCAAGCACGCGGCGGGCCCGCTGAGTAAATTTTTCCATACTAGCCATAAGGGTCTCCTAACCAGTAGAACAAGAGTTGAGCCTGTCCTACAATAAGACAAGAAGTGTCTGGTTTGATTCTACCAAACAATGAAGGGGGTTTCCATATGAGGATGATTAGAGTTCGGGGCAGTTTATCATATGAGAAAGGAGAGAGTAGGAGGCTAAAGGTTCGGTGCCTCGGGGAAAAAAGAAGAACGAATATTCAGGGCCGAAATGCCGGTTTTACACGAGGAGTTCTTCATTATTGTAAACTTATATTGTGGAGGGGAAAAGCTTCGTTGCTCCTTCGTTTGTGGAACGAATACCCTGCCCCCCGCCCCTTCGGAGATGATATCGAACAAGTCGTAGTTTGGCCTGAATAATTGGTGTTAATGCAAGCCTTCTGAAATAAAGTCACTTAAAACCCGATTTTCGCAGAACAAATATCCTCTCCCCTGCCCGGTGAGACCAGAAAAGGGTGATCGTGAAGGCATGGGCAGGGCGTTGACGTACCCCTCCCGGAAGGAAACTGGGACAGGGTAGTAAAAGACGGGCGGACAGCGTCCCTGAAAGGAACACCAATCCGCCCTAACCCCAACCTGCACCCTACTTCTCAAAAACTGATTATAAAACATTTGTTCTATTAATACAAATATCTACGTGTAACAGGGAAAATGTCAATTACTAAAAAGGACCCTGCCTTATGATACTATTTGGGTCACTTTTCAAAGTGTCAATATTACGCATCTGAACTTTGATTTATCAAGATTCACAAAGAGAGGCGGTAAGACAGGCTGCTAAACCCATGAGCGGTTTCAGATGCTTGAAATTCATCTGAAACCGCTCTGGTCGTTTATTAACGGCTTATTTCATTTCCCGAGAGCGAGCGTGTAGGTTCCTGTCCCCAGACTGACACTGCTCCAGGTGCCCGTGGTGGATTTCAACCAGGAGAGGATGTGCGTGCTGGCGACGTACTTGGTTGGGTCGGTCTTGCCATCCCCGTCGAAGTCACACCCGGCTACATAGGTGAAAGTCCCTGGACCCAACCAGGCGCCATCCAGGGTGTGCGTGGTGGACTTGACCCACC
>CAISEG010000133.1 GCA_903884265.1 uncultured Anaerolineales bacterium
GGGATACCCCTCCCATTTATCAGTTATGGTGGCAGTGGTCTCATCTCTCTGATGCTTGGCATTGGACTCGTGGAAAGTGTTGTGATCAGGCATAAACCATTGGATTTTTAGTTTAGTACCGACTTTGCGAAGTACTCTTCAGGGTCGGTCGTTATTACCATGTTTTGGAGGCTTTTTGGACTCTCGACCTGTTCGTACACGCTTTGCTCCTTCCCCAACCGGGCGAATGCACCTCGGTAGCGCCCGGTCCGCGCTTTACCCATTCCTCTTGGCGCGCCGCTCTGGCGGGACCTTTATCCTTCGGATCGAAGATACCGATCAGAAACGCTTCGTCCCGAATTCCGAGCAGGAGTTGATTGACGGTTTGCACTGGCTGGGAATTAATTATGATGAAGGTCCGGATCTCGGCGGTCCCTGCAGCCCTTATCGTCAGACAGAGCGCCGGGCCATTTACCAAGAGTACGCCTGGAAACTGGTCGAATTGGGCCATGCCTTCCCCTGCTTCTGCTCCCCTGAGCGGCTGGATAAAGTCCGCCATGAACAGATGAAGAACAAGCAAAACCCGCGCTACGACGGCACTTGCCGGAACCTGGATCCTGTCGACGGACGCCGCCGTGCAGATTCTGGCGAGAAATATGTCATTCGCTTCAAGATGCCGAAGGAAGGCAGCATCACTACCACCGACCTGCTGCGCGGCTCCAGCACTACCGAAAATTCAGCCCTCGATGACTCTGTTCTGCTTAAATCTGATGGTCTGCCCACTTATCATCTTGCTGCGATGGTGGATGACCATCTGATGGAGATCACCCATGTCATCCGCGGCTCGGAATGGTTGCCCTCTTTACCGTTGCATACCCACATCCTCCGTGCCTTTGGCTGGCAGGAGCCGCAATTTGTGCATCTCTCGGTTTTCCTCAAACCCAGCGGTAAAGGCAAGATGAGCAAACGTGAGGCTGCTGAAGCGATCAAAGATGGATACTCGATTTTTGTTTCTGACATGCAGGACCTGGGTTATACCCCCGAAGGCGTTCTAAACTGGATCGTTCTGATGGGGTGGGGTGTTCCTGAAGATGATGTCATGACTCTCGACGATATGATCGCCCGCTTCGATGTAAATAACCTGACCCCCTCTCCCGCCGCCATCAATTTTGCCAAGCTCGATCACTTCAACGCCACCCACATCCGCCTCCTCCCGGCAGACGATCTGGCTGCCCGTATCAAGCCCTATTTCCTCCGTGAGGGCCTCACTGTCGACGACGACCGGCTTATGAAGATTATCCCCCTCATCCGCGAGCGTCTGGTTACATTGGACGATTGCTTGCCCTTCGCTGCCTGGTTCTTTAAAGAGACGGTCGATCCGGATCCTGCCAACCTGGTTGGCAAAAACCTGACTCCTGCCAGGTCCGCGGATATTGCCCGCCAGGCATATAAGATCCTGGAGGCATTGCCCGAAATTTCTCCGGCAACTGCCGAGCCCCCTCTGCGCCTCCTGGTTGAACAGCTTGGTCTCAGTCCGAACCAGGTCTTTGGCATCCTGCGCCTCGCCGTGACGGGTCAGACCGTCAGCCCGCCGCTGTTTGAAAGTATGGCGATCGTGGGGAAGGAGAAAGTGTTGGAGAGAGTCAGGAAAGCAATAGAGATTTTGGAGAAAATGGGATGAATACTACCGCCCCGGCGAATTCGCCGGGGCGGTACTTTTCAACTGGGGTGCTGTTCCCCTCTATACTGTATTGTACAGGATCGCGATCGCGTGAGCAAATGTTAAATATATTTTACTCTTGAAATTTCTTCCTCATAATAAAACCTCAGCTCCCCGTCAAAAACAGGGAGTTGGTTTCCTCAAAAATTTCAAGCCAGGAAGAAGGTCTTGACCAGGTATATGATTCCAACCGTAAACCCGATTGTGACCACCATCCAGCGTAGTGTCACTGGTTTAACCTTGCTTGCTAGGCGTCCGCCCAGCGTCCCGCCCAGCAGCGCGCCTGCCATCATCACCAGCGCTATGCTCCAGACCACCTTGCCCGAAAAAACGAAAAACAGCGCTGCCGCCATGTTGGTAGCAAAGGCGATTACCTGTTTCAAGGCATTCAAGCGGGTTAGCGTGTCGCTCATGATTAATCCTAGCACAGCCAGCATGATTACGCTCAGGCCTGCCCCGAAATAGCCGCCGTAGATGGCTCCCAGGAAGACCGGGATGAAAACCCAATACTCAGCCGCAGGTTTTGCTTTCCCTTCTTCCTGGCGGCGGCTTAGCCAGGCTTTCACCGGGTTCTGGATGGCCAGCAAAGTGGATGCCAGAAGGATGAGAAAAGGCACCATGTTCGTAAAAAGTTTTTCGCCGGTTTGCAGAAGCAGGATGCCCCCTGCCAGCCCGCCAAGCAGGGCTGCCGGCAGGGCGATCCACAGGCGTTTCTTCTGGTCCTTCAAGTCTTTGGACTGTGCCAGTGTTCCTCCGAGAAAACCGGGCAGCAGAGCCACGGTATTGGTCACATTGGCTGAAATGGCCGGAAGTCCGATCGCCATCAGGACGGGAAAAGTGATCAGTGTCCCTCCGCCCGCCAGGGCGTTGATCAAGCCGGCAGCTACCGCGGCCAGGCCGGCGAAAATGTAGCTGATGGGATTCATTCCTTACCTTTTGTCTCCTTGGATATAAAAAACCCGATCAATTTGTCTGCGATGCCAGGAAAGAGGAATGCGATGATTACCAGGATTTTCCAGCTGGGTGGAATGATCATCTGCCGGCGCGGGTGGCGGATGAGACGGGCGATCTGATCGGCTACATAAGTTACCGGCATTAGCCCCGGCCTGTGTGGCGCACCGGGCTTTCCGTCAGCAATGGCCTTGAGCTCCGGATTGATTTCTGTCGGAGTGAACCCGGGGCAAAACGCTGAAACGTGAATTTCCGAGCCGCGCAATTCCCGCCGCAGAGCGTCCGAGAAACCGTTTACGCCAAATTTGGTTGCCGCGTAGATGGTCGATCCGGGTAGGGCCACTAACCCTGCAATGGAGGCGACGTTGATGATATGCCCCGATTTCTGTCGCAGCATCGTGGGTAAGACGGCCTTGGCACACTCGATTACGGCAATAAGGTTGATGTTGATCTGATCTCGGATCTTTTCTGGTTTGGTCCGAATGAGCGGCCTGTCATTGCCTACCCCGGCGTTATTCAAAAGCACGTCAATGTGTCCCCACCGGTCGAGCGTGGCCTGGATCATTTTTTCGATTTCGTCTCGGTTGCGCACGTCGGTTTGTACGATCAGAGCTTCCCCTCCCAGAGCTTCGACTTCTGCGGCAACCTGTACAAGTCTGTCCAGCCGTCGGGCTGCCAGCGTCAGGTGCATCCCGTCACGCGCCAGGCGCCGGGCAACCGCTGCGCCGATTCCGCTCGACGCGCCGGTAATGATGACAACTTTGCTGTTGGTTGGTTCTTTCATTCCATGTTCCTTCTCTTTGGAACAAACCCGGGTTATACCATCGTGTGCCCAGGTACCGAGTTCTAATTCTGTTTTTCTATTTTCGCCCAGGTATCTTTGAGCGTCACTGTGCGGTTGAAGACCAGCTTACTGGGAGCAGACTCTAGGTCCGCGCAGAAATAACCGGTTCGCTCGAACTGGAATTTGTCTCCGGGTATGGCCTTTGCCAGGCCTGGCTCGAGGAAGCAGTCATTTAGCACTTCCAGCGAATGCGGGTTGATGATCGTGTTCACATCCTCGCCGGTATCCGGGTTTTCGACGCTGAACAATTGCTCGTAGAGCCGGACTTCTGCCTTCACAGCATGTTGTGCTGAAACCCAATGGATGGTGGATTTAACCTTGCGTCCGTCGGGCGCATCCCCGCCGCGTGTGGCTGGGTCGTAAGTGCAGTGCACCTCCATCACCTCTCCGGTGACCGGGTCTCGGCTTACACCGGTGCATTTGACCAGGTAGGCATAACGCAGCCGCACTTCGTTGCCCGGGTACAGGCGGTGGTACTTGGGCGGTGGTGTCTCGCGGAAATCGTCCTGTTCAATGTACACCACTTTTGAGAAGGGGACTTTGCGGCTCCCGGCAGTTTCGTCTTCGGGGTTGTTGATGGCGCTCATTTCTTCGCTTTGCCCGTCGGGATAGTTGTCGATGACCAGTTTGAGCGGGTGCAAGACGGCCATGCGCCGCAGGGAGCGTCTGTTCAGGTCATCCCGGATGCAGGCTTCCAGTTGGGCCATATCCACCCAGCTGTCGTTATTTGTCTCGCCGACTTGGGCGATGAAGGCTCGAATGGATTCCGGGGTCACGCCGCGCCGGCGCAGTCCGCGTAGCGTCGTGAGGCGCGGGTCGTCCCAGCCGCTCACCACCCCCGTCTCGACCAGTTTGCGTAGTTTGCGTTTTGACATCATGGCATAGCTTAGGTTGAGGCGCGAGAACTCGATCTGGCGCGTCTTGAACTCACCCAATTGCTCCAGGAACCATTCGTAGAGCGGGCGGTGGATGATGTATTCGTTTGAGCACAGCGAATGAGTGATGCCTTCCATCGAGTCGTTCTGTCCGTGCGACCAGTCGTACATCGGGTAGATACACCACTTATCGCCGGTGCGGTGATGGCTGGCGTGCATGATACGGTACATCACCGGGTCTCGCATCACTAGGTTGGGGTGCGCCATATCGATTTTGGCGCGTAATACCCGGCTGCCTTCGGGAAACTCTCCATTTTTCATCCGTTCGAGCAGGTCCAGGTTCTCTTCCACCGGGCGGTTTCGGTAGGGTGACTCCGTCCCAGGCTTTAAAGCCGATTCGGTTTGGTTCCACTTGGTGCCGCGCGGCAGGGTGCCTCGGCTGGCGCTCATCTCCTCGGCACTTTGGTCGTCGACGTATGCCAGGCCTTTCTTGACCAGCAAGATGGCCCATTCGTACAATCTGTCAAAATAATCCGATGCGAAGGTCACTTTGACCCATTCGATTCCCAGCCAGCGGGCGTCGTCTTCGATGGCCTCTACAAACTTGGTCTCTTCCTTGGTTGGGTTGGTGTCGTCGAATCGCAGGATTAGCTCGCCGCCGAACGTTTTGGCGGTGTTATAGTCGATCAGGAATGCCTTGACATGCCCGATATGCAGGTATCCGTTTGGCTCGGGCGGCAGGCGGGTGCGCACGTAATTGAATCGCCCTGTTTTCAAGTCCTCGGCGACCGCTTCGATGATGAAGTTGGTCGGTGTGTTGGGGAGGTCAATATTGTCCATGATTCGTTCCTTTTCGGTATAATTCCTTATCTGTGTTGTTCGTACATTCGTTATATTAGTGATTCAACCGGTCCGCAGTAAAAAGCTATTATAACAAACTGAAAGGAGCTAGAAGATTGAATATGGAGAAACGTGAGAATTTCCTGGGGACGTATTTCAGCAAGGATGTTGTTGTACGCTTGGCTTCTGTTGCCAGGTTCCTCTCCTGGGTGGTGGTGGGAGTATATGGCCTTGAGTGGCTGGTTCAAGCCCTGGCAATGATCCTGCAGGTCACGCGCGGGTATTGGACGGGCATGGGAGCTCCGGATGTCGCCCAGAGCATCCTTTACCTGTTCGAGCAGCCTCTGCGCGGGGTGGTCTATTTTGTCGTTCTACAGGGCCTCGCCCAGGGGTTGTTGATCTTCATGGATATGGAAGACAACACCCGCCGGGCAGCCCGCAATATGGAACAGAAATAACTACCTCCCGTGGAGAAATGCTGTATAATTGCGGCGATATGAATGCAGGAGTTTCTTCCCTTTTCTATTATTCCCACCCTTAAACGCCGTTGCGGGTGGGAAGGACGCGCCTGCCACGGCAGGCGCGTTTTTGTTCCTGGGACTTTTTGTTCGAACGGAGATATTTTATGGACATAGATGAGCAGGTTGCTCTTTTAATGCAAGGCACCGAATACGGCGACGAAGAATTGAAGAAGAACATGGCCATTGAACTGCGCCAGCGGTTGATCGAAGCTGGCAAGGAACACCGTCCCTTGCGTGTCTATTGCGGCTTCGACCCGCGCACCTCCGACCTGCACCTGGGTCATACCGTGCCGATGCGTAAACTGCGCCAGTTCCAGGAACTTGGCCATGAGGTCACTTTTGTGGTCGGCTCGTTCACATCGTTAATTGGTGACCCATCCGACAAGGATAAGCTCCGCCCGCGCCTTACCCAGCAGGAAGTCGAGCATAATGCCCGCACCTATGCGGAACAGGCCTATAAGATCCTCGACCGCAGCAAGACGAAGATCCGTTTCAACTCTGAGTGGCTCTCTGAGTTGACCTTTGCCGAGGTCATCGAATTGGCCTCCAATTTTACCCTCCAGCAGTTCATCACCCGCGAGAATTTCCGCAAGCGCTGGGACAACGGCGACCCGATCTACCTCCATGAGACTTTTTACGCCATCATGCAGGGCTATGACGCCCATGCCCTGAAGACTGACGTCCAGGTGGGGGGCACCGACCAGCTTTTCAACATCGTTACCGCTGCCCGCAAGATTATGACTTCCCAGGGTGATAAGCCTAACATCGCTGTAATCTTGGGCATCCTGCCGGGCACCGATGGCGAGGTTAAAATGAGCAAGTCCCTCGGCAACCATATCCCTTTGCTTTCGACCCCGGAAGATATGTACGGAAAGGTGATGTCTCTACCTGATAAGGCCATGGGATCGTTCATGCGCCTCGTTACTCGCTGGACCCCCGATCGGATTGCTGAAATGGAAGCCAATCTCAAGTCTGGGGCATTGCACCCGCGCGACCTCAAGATGTCGCTGGCGCGTGAGATTGTGTCCATTTACCACAGCGACGAAGCTGCAGCTCTGGCTGAGGAAGCTTTCAAAAAAGTCTTCCAACAAAATGATATCCCCGACAAAATCCCCGAGTTTGCCCTCCAGCCCGGGCAGACCGTGCTGGATGTGCTCGCCGCAGCGGCTTTGGTGGCAAGTAAATCCGATGGCCGTCGTATGATCGAGCAAAAGGGAGTTAAGTTGGATGGGGAAATACTGGAGAAGTTCGATGACCCCTTCCCGCATCCGGGGGTGCTGCAGGTTGGCAAGCGCCGCTTTGTAAGAGTGAAGTAAATAAAAAATTCCGGGTTTCATTGGAAATCCGGAATTCGTTTTATGTTTCAGTTGCCTTTGAAGCACGAACTGTTTGTGGAGCAGCTGATGCCTGACCCGAACTGGTACATCGAGTTTATCAAGACTTTGTCGAAGGGTCCGCTGGTACCGGCGGATGGCCTATCTACCCAATCATGCTCTCCGACTACCGAAAGCTCCGATAAACAAGGGTTGAGATCTTAAATAATCTCGCCCTTGATGTATGACCAGTGGTTGTGGACGATCCGCCATTTGCCGTCGATCCGCACGTAAACTTCGCTGCAGTTCCAGGGGGTCCTGCTTGATATGGAACCATCCGGATTCAGTTGAGTGGAGAAGAAACGATAAGTTAGCACTGCTGCGTTCCCTTGGACTTGAATTCTCGGGGCGATAAACTCCATGACATCATAGTGGATCTTGCCTTCCCGCTGCGCCATCTCAGCTTTTAAGGCATCCAGGCCGTTCAAGCGTTGCGGTGTTCCAGTGTCGAAGTATGTAACCTCCGGAGCGTAGGTATCAATGAATCCCCGCGGGTCCCCCTTGCGCCACCGCTCCATAGCTGTCGATTCAATTGCCATGATCTCGCCCAATATACCTTCGTATTTCTGGTGCGCCAATTGGACCGGTAATGGAACTTCCAAGCTCTTGGGGAGCTTGTGCTTGACGTAGGACCAATGAGTATGCACGATTCTCCACTGTCCGCCTAATCGGAAGTACACCTCCGTCGTATTCCACAGGGTTTGGCTTATGCCAGTCACCCCCAATGTAGTGATAATAGATCGGTAGTTGTACGTCAAGACAGCCATATCCCCGACGACCACCACCTTGGGATCGATGAATTCCGATCCTTGGTAATTGATATTCCCTTCAAATTGTTTCAGATATGCTTTGTACTCTTCAAGGCTGGTGATCGGCTTGGTCAAGCCGGGATCCATATAAATGATCTCGTCAGCGCTGATCTCTGCCCAGCCCCAGGGATCCCCGCTGCGCCACCGTTCCATGGCGGCTTTCTCCAGTGAGAGAACAGTTTCATTCATCGCTTTTTCTCCTTGATTTCCCGGTAGATATGGTCATGGAGAACGGGACCTTACAGTCGGGGTAAGTGGTGGCGGGGCAGGTGTGGAATAAACTCAGCAGCAGGAAAAAACGCGAAGGCAGAAAAATGCTTTCCTGCACCTTGCCGCGAACAAGGGTGAAAACCGGCAGAATCCCTACCGTCCGTAACAGGCGGTTTTAGCTTGTATAAGGCATACAGCACATACCTTATGGCTTTGTCGCAGCTTCAAGCAAGGTCTGGCTGATGCTGCCTGCCTCCCTGGGGTTATTTTCTTCCAAAAGTACCACCACCGCCAGGGGGGAGCTCTGCCAGTTGGGCACCGTCCCGGCCAGCGACCAGGAGAAACTTTGGCTTCCCTGCGAGACGGTTGCCTCCCATTGCCAGAAGGGCTGGCCGCTAACTATCAACGCTTGGGCGGTTTCCGTCGCGCCGGCCGAGGGGAAGACAGTGGCAGGTTCACCGAGCGCAGGCAGGATAACCCAGCCCTGTGTGGGCGTATCCACTGCCATTGCCAGGCGCGGGGTTGGTTGTACCCCGTTGTTGCTTAATGTAGCTGCTGCGAGGACCATCTGCAGCGGGCTGACCCGTAATAGTCCCCCCGGGTAGGTTGCGGTTGCCACCGGCAGGAGCAATTTCGGTGAAACGTAAAATCCCAGGTTGGTAAACAATTGTTCCGTATCCGTCTGGGATGGCTGTCCGCTAAACCCCGCGGCCTGGAAGAAGGGCTGCATGGCATCACCGGGGGGATACAGTCCCTGTGCAACCCTGTCCAGCAGAGGGGAATTCTGGTCCTGGAGCAGCGTGGCTGCTTGTGTATCCAGCTGGTTTGGGTCGAAGGTTGGGTGAGAAGCCATTACCAGGATCTCGCCGCTGGTGGCGTTGATCAAGACGATTGCACCGGTGTGCTCTCCGAGCAGTTCGTCTGCCTGGCGCTGTAGATCCAGGTCGATGCTCAGGCGCACATCCAGTCCTGGCGGAGGCTGGCCGTAAACAATGTGGTCCCACCAGATGCTGCTGGCGGGATTCCCATCCAGGCCGCGCAGGTAGAGGTCGAGGCTGGCTTCAAGCCCGGACTGCCCATAGGTCGGGTTCGTATAACCTGTAATTGGAGCAAGAGCTGGATACTGGTATGTGCGCAGGTAATCTCCCGGATTGCCTACTGTCAGGTTGACGGGCGTTTCGTGCCGGTCGAGCAGGCTGCCGCGTTTAACGTAGCGGTCAGAGATGGAGCGGCGCGCATTGTCAGTGCGTTCGAGGATGTCTGGCCCGCGCCATACCACCCACCAGGCGTTCGTGGCCGCCAGGGCGAAAAGGCCGAGACCGATCAATCCTGCCAGCATCAGGTAAGGTTGAGGCCTCGGCAGGGGCGCAGGTTCATCCTCGGGCTGGCTGGATATGAGCAAAAGGATGAGGAGTGCGAGGAAGGAGGTCAGCAGGGACGAACCGCCGTAGGACACAAAGGGCAGCGTCACTCCTGTCAAAGGCAGGAGCCGTATGTTGCCGCCTATGATAAGAATGGACTGGGCACCGATGTAAGCTGTCAGGCCAGCAGCTAGGATCCTGCGGAAGTTATCGGGGGCTCGCAGGGCGATACGGATACCCCGGGCGGTGAAGACACCGATCAATGCCAGCAGGCCCAGGGTCCCAACCAGCCCGGTTTCCTCTGCGATGGAGGTGAAGATGAAATCCGATATTGCCACCGGTACCAGTCCGGGACTGCCCAATCCGGGTCCGCGGCCCGAAGTCCCTCCGTTGGCAACTGCCATCAATGACTGGACGATCTGGAAGGAGCGCCCGGAGGGATCGAGCCAGGGATTGAGCCAGGCATCCACCCGCAGGCGGATAACATCAAAAAGGAAATATCCGACAATGCCTGCGGCTGCTAGCCCGACCAGGCTGATCAGCAGAATGCGCTTTTTACCGGAGGCTACAAAAAGAATGATTGTATAAAGGAAGATGAAAATGGAAGCCGTTCCCAGGTCACGTTGGATGACGAGCAGGACGAGAGCCACTCCCATGACCACCGCGGTGGGCGCAAGCAGAGGTAGCGGTCGCAGGCTGAGCGGGAGACGGTCAGCCAGGTAAGCCGCCAGGAAGATGATCAGGAGAAGTTTGAGCGGCTCGGACGGCTGGAAATAGATGCCGCAGCAGCCCAACCAGGCATGTTCATATCCTCCCCCGGGATCGACGCCAAACACGAGGGTCAGGGCGGTGATCAATAGGCCCCCGCTCAGCCAGAGATATTTATAACGGCGCAGGAACCGCAATTCAGGCGAGAGACGCAGCCCGAGCAGGAAAACCATTCCAGAAACGAGCAGCCAGGCGGTTTGGCGTAGGCCGAAGCTGGGGATGAGTCGATAAATGCTCAGGATGCCCCAACCGGCTAGTAAGGCGGCGATGGGGAGGATGTACGGGTCTGCGTCGGGCAGCTGGCGGCGGGACAAAAGATGCGCCAGAGTAAAGATGACGACCCAGGCGGCAAAACCCAGCCAATGGTTCCAGCGATAGTCTACGGCCCAGGAACGCTCTCGGGCAGCCGCTGCAAGGGTCAGGATGAGTGAGTACAGAAAAAGAAAGATACCCGCCAGGCGCAGCAGGCGGGATTGGATTTGAACGGGGGATTCCTGGGCAAGGAAGCGTTTCATCAATTTGGTTGGCTTCGACGCGAAACTGGTGCTTTTACTTAAGGTATTTTTTTACCAACAGGTCCAGTTTCTGCCGTGTGACGGGTGGGATGGAGGCCGGGTGGGTGATGATGGCGGAAGCCAGGGCCGAGTCGCAGATGCAGGGGCGTTCCTCCGGCAGCGATGTCAGTAATTGCCGGATAGCTTCCTGGGCTGCCCGTGTATTTTTATTGAGTGTCTGGATGACCATTTCCACGCTCACTGGTGCTTCGCTGATGTGCCAGACATCGTAGTCGGTCACATGCGCCATCACGGCATAGCACATCTCAGCTTCGCGTGCCAGGAAGGCCTCTGGTGCAGCCGTCATGCCTATGATCGACATCCCCCAGGAACGATAGGTGTTCGACTCTGCTTTGGTCGAGAAACGTGGCCCTTCGATAATAATGAATGAACCACCGTGATGGACCGGTGCATCGGTTTCTTTTATCGCGCTTTCCAGCCTGGTTGAAAGGTCCGGGCAGAACGGGTCGGCCACCCCCACGTGCGCCACCAGGCCCTCCCCGAAGAAGGTGCGGGCGCGGTTCTTGGTGTTATCGAAGATCTGGTCGGGGATGACGATGTGCCCCGGAACATAATCCTCGCGTAAAGAGCCGCAGGCGTTGATACTGACGATGCGTTCCACACCCAGCGCCTTTAATGCGTAGATGTTGGCTCGATAGGGCACTTCGCTCGGCATGATGGTATGGCCTGTCCCATGCCGGGCGAGGAAAGCCACGCGTTTTCCCTCCAGGCTTCCGACCACGATGGGTGCGGAAGGTTTCCCAAAAGGTGTATCGGGTTCATATTGGCGGGTGTCGGTCAATCCGGCCATGCTGTACAGGCCGGAACCTCCGATAATGGCGAGGGAGAGTTTTTCAGGCATGCTGGATCCTCTTTGTTGGCGGCATTAAAATGTCACCTGCCAGGGAAATAACAAAACGGGTATCGCCGCATTTGAATTCATCCTCAGAAATGATGACGGTTGGCATAGCCAATTTTTCCTGATTGAGCTGGGTGCCGTTGGTTGAATCCAGGTCTTCCAGCCACCATTGGTTATGATGAAAACTCAGCCGGGCGTGGCGGGCGGAGATGGATTCGTCGTCCACCGGGCATTCACAGGCCGGGTCGCGCCCGATGGTCACTTCCGATTGGATGAAATGTCGCTCCTGAGGGGATGATTCGCCGCGGGCAATGCTCAGGCTGATGGGCGGGACCTTGCGCGCAGCCAGGAGCGCCCCCTGTTGTTTTATATCCCGCCATAAACTGACAAAAGCCCAGGCCAGGAACGCATACAGGCTGACCGCCAGTAGGATTCGCAAGACCAGCACAACCGGTCCGCTCATTTCTTTTCGGCTTTCTTATCGTTTCTATGGTCGGTTTTGGTCAGAACCGCGGTGGGGCGGTCGGCAGAAACGGCTGAAGTTGGCTCGGTCGTCGCTTTTTCTTTGCCGCGCCCACTCGGTAGGTCCTGCCCAAAGATAAGGGTCACACCGGCCAGGGAGATCACGTCCCCGGGAGACAGAATGGACTGGTTTGTACGCTTCCCGTTGATAAATGTCCCGCCGGTGGAGTTCAGATCAAAGAGAACGAAGCGGCCTTTGGCAACGCGAATCTGTGCATGGGCACGCGAAACGCGCGGGTCATCTATCACAACCTGGTTATCCAGGCGGCGTCCAATGTTAAAGACTGGACGGATAAGCGGGATTATTTTCGTTCCGCCCAGGATCAGGAAGGCATTCGGGGGAATGTTATCAGCCGGAGGCTCAGGTTGGGATTCGGTCGGCATCCCCTGGGTCTCGGGGACAATTTCGTTACTGAAAGAGGCAATGACTTGCATCTCATTATCGGCCATGTCCTTGTCATCCGCGGTGGTCAATGTTGGGTTCGTCAAAAAACGAAACCCGGCCTCCTCTCCAGCGGTTTGGAGTGCTTCTGCCAATTCCTTGACCAGGCGCGGCTCGCTGCGCCACCGCGCCAATGAGGAGGGGTGGGCGATGATCACATATACATTGGGAGCGAAGATGGTCCCATCCTGCTCTTTGAGGCTGTTGTGCATGGCGGCAGCCAATAACTGATAAACCTTGTCTTCAGCTTTATGTCCCGGAAGGTATTTCAGCAAGTGGACTTCGAGCAGGGTTTGAAGGCGTGATTCAAGTTCGTCGAGTTTCGGCATGGTGTGATTATTATAGAAGGGAGGGGGGGATTCCGCAAGTCTGGAGGCTGCGCATGCATCACATAAAAACCCGGCTCATCAAGGCAGCCGGGCTTGGGAATTTTGGTTCGTGGGTACACACCTATTGAGTAATTTGTCCGCAGTTCGGGCAGAACCTTTCGTCATGTTCCAGAACGTAACCGCACTTGTGGCAGGTCTTCGGTTGAGCCTTGCCAAGCGGTGCACCGCAGGCTAAACAAGTGGATTGAGCTACCGGGTTGGCTGCTCCGCAGTATTCGCAAGTGATACTGCTGAGGCGTTCAGACAGTTCCAGGCTGGCTCCGGCGTTTCGGGTAACACTGGCGACGATTTGCCATATTTTTTCGCTCAATTGCAGGCTGCTTACATCTTGTGCGATATCGTCCAGGCGGCTCAACAGGTTCAGGGGGTTGAGAAGGGCGGATATTGCGGTCTGCCCCAGGCTGGCTGCCACACCCAGCCATTGTTGCTCGCCAACCTGCACCATTACGCCGTCTTCGATTTGTTGAACGTTGACGCTTACCGCCGTCCTCCCGCCTGAACGTGTATACTGCGACGAGGCGATCTGGACTGTCAGGTTACCGCTTTCGCCGAGTAACTGCGTCTGTGTGTTGCCCTGGTTGAAATCAGCTATCAACGCCTGGGCGACATCGGTTGGGGTAATTTTTCCGTGGAATACGCGTCTGTCCATAGATTTCGATTATAATCGTTTTGCCTGAACGGGCAATGCTCCACCTCCATTTACGAATAATCCTCAGATAAGTTGTGATGTATGCAAACTTGGATAAAAATAGGACTCTGGATTATCTTACTGCTAGGTTTTGCCAGCCTGCTCTGGCTTGTTCCGGCTTGGACACCAGCAGCGGCTCAACAGCCCACCGGAAACATCCCCACCGTGACCGGGACCCCCTTGGGCGCAGTCATCACGGTTAATAATCCCTACGGTGCCAATGTCCGTGCTGGGCCAAGTTCGTATGATTATGTTGAGCTTGATTGGCTCCCGCCCGGGGCGACTGCCCCGGCAATCGGAAGATCACCCGCCCAGGAATGGATTCAGATCATCGATGTAGGCGTACCCGGAGGAGTGGGTTGGGTATATGCACACCTGGTATCGCTATCGCCAGGATTTCTTCCCATCGTCGAGCCCCCACCAACTGCCACCCCGCGCACGACGCCAACCATTAATCCAACCTATGTGGCTGCTTTCCAACTTCAAATGACGCCGACGCGTCTTTCGACTTTTACTCCACCGCCCCCGCTGGCAACCCTCAGTTTTGCGTCGTCAGAAGCAACTATGTCGCACATACCTATGGGTTTTATCATCCTTGGTCTGGCGCTGGTTGGCGTCCTCGGCGCAGTTATTTCGTTCTTAAGAGGCAGGTAAAAGGCCCGATAAATAAAACTAGACCGGGACATTCCCGGTCTAGTTTTATTTCCTAATTATCGCTTTCTCCACACGTTCCGCTTTCACAGGAACAGGTTGGGGCTGTATTCGGGTTATTCACTAAAAAGCCCTTGCCGCGTTCATCATCAATGTAGTCGACTGTCGCGCCAACCATGTATTGGATGGATGTTTCATCTATCAGGACTTTGAGTCCCTCGCTCTCAAAAGCTGCATCGGTCTCACGTGGCTTGTTGTCAAGGGCTATGCCATATTGGAACCCGGAACAGGTCTGCCCGGTGATGTAGACCCGCAGGGCGTAACTTTCGTCCAGGTTTTGTTGTTGACGCAGACCGCGCACAATTTCAGCGGCGGCAGTGGTGAGTAGAACGGTCTGGGTTTGAACTGGGGTTGTCATGATTACCTCTTTCTTGATGAAATATGACCCATACTATCAGGATTGGAAAGTTTTGTCAATTCATGCTAGAAAAAGGTATAATCCCGCCAGTAAAATTCCTGGGTATCCAAATTTCCTTTCACATGGAGAATTCAATGCGTAAATTCGCTCCGATTGTGCTTTTGATGTGCATCGTTGTTCTTTTATTTTCTGCATGTGGAAAAACCACAGATCCAGCTGCAAAAGCTGTCGAAGACTACCTCACTGCCTTGGTCAATAAAGACTCCAACGCTCTTTCTTCCCTCTCTTGTGCCGATTGGGAGTCGAATGCTCTCCTTGAATTGGATTCTCTTCAGGCGGTTGCTACCCGGTTGGAAAATATGGCCTGTACTTCAGCCAGCGCCGATGGAGCAACCACGCAGGTCAACTGCCAGGGAAAAATCCTCGCTACCTATAATGGCGAAGACCAGCAACTTGACCTTTCAGCACGCACCTACCAGGTCGTTCAGCAGGGCGGTAATTATCTGGTTTGTGGTTACAAATGAAATTTCATCTATTTACCCGTGAGAATCTCTGGTCATTGATCTTTTGCCTGATTCTCATCGCTCTTATTATCACCACTGCCAGTACTGCACCTATCTGGATTTATCAGGGCTATTAATGACCCTCGCCCTCATTCTCGTTTCCATCCTAGTAGCCACAACTTTGGGCTTGGTGGTTCGTAACCGTGGTCGCCTCCCGCTTTTGCTGGGGATTTGTACCTTGGCGGTTTATGCCTTCCAACCGGTACTGCCCGTGCGCAGCCTGGACTTTTGGTTGCCCACTGGTACTCTGGCGTTAGCCACCCTTGCTTGGGTTCTGACAACTCCACAAGAACAGCGGTCTTGGCGGGTCAATTGGCCAGCGGCTGTGATTCTGATTGGGATTGTGCTGGTTCTCGGGCTCACGCGCTTCCTGGGCTTCTCAGTATATTTGACCGCATCCCGCCCGCCGCAAACTCTGCAGATCCTGGCTGCGTTGGCAGTGGTTACATTAATTGCTTTCCTGCTGACGCGCTTTACCAAACCTGGCAGGGCAATACTGACCGGGGCTTTTGTTCTTATCATTTTGCTTTTCATCATATTAAAAGTTCCAACATTAGCGACACTGGTAAGTATGGGCCTGCGCAGGCTGAATCAACAGGCAACCAGTTTGGCTTTGGCGCAGGATTTACGCTGGCTGGGATTCTCCTATATTGCCTTCCGCCTGCTTCATACGATCCGCGACCGCCAGAGTGGACGTCTGCCGGTTGTTTCGTTGTCGGAATATGTGGTTTACGTCATTTTCTTCCCGGGCTTAACCGCTGGCCCAATTGACCGTATTGAGCGTTTCGTGGGGGACTTGCGCCGCCCATTGACGCTCACGACCGACGATCTGGGCGAATCCGGAAAACGCCTCGTTCTTGGACTGTTTAAGAAATTCGTAATAGCTGACGTATTGTCCATGATTGCCTTGAATGCTACCAATGCTCTCCAGGTACATTTGGCGGGATGGGCTTGGGTGTTGCTCTATGCTTATGCATTCCAGCTATATTTCGATTTCAGTGGTTACACCGATATCGCCATCGGTTTGGGACGTTTGCTTGGTATTAAGTTGCCAGAAAACTTCAACGCACCTTACCTCAAACCTAATCTTACCCAGTTCTGGAATAATTGGCACATGACTCTGACGCAATGGTTCCGGGCATATTTCTTCAATCCGGTCACGCGTGCGCTGCGCTCCGGGAAAAAACCGCTTCCCATTCCGGTAGTCATCTTTATCACGCAGTTAGGGACAATGGTATTGATCGGTCTTTGGCATGGGGTCACAGTGAATTTTTTTGTTTGGGGTCTTTGGCATGGACTCGGACTGTTTTTTCACAATCGCTGGTCTGAATTGACACGGCCGCGCTTTGCGACGCTTTCTCCTCGCTGGCAGAAAGCGCTGAATGTGGGCGGCATCCTGGTGACTTTCAATTTCGTCGCGATAGGCTGGGTATTCTTTGCTCTACCGAACCTGTCAATTTCTGTCAATTACTTGCGCGTACTGTTTGGGTTGGCATAACATGCACCCCCGCTTTTTACGTAACGTTATCATCAAGGGCCTGGTCCTGTTCTTTCTAATTGACTTGGTTTGTGGTGGATTGGATCCTGCCGCGTTGGGTAAGGTTTCACTCTATAATCACATCTTTTCTGGCCGCCAGCGTTTTCCTTTTGGGGAAGATTCGTCGCAGTCCTACAACCTGAGTCTCTTCAACTTGGACGCCATGTTTGCTGCACACATAATTGCCGGCGGGCAAAAACCAGTCGATGAGTACCGGGTCATCCTCATTGGAGATTCTTCCACCTGGGGCACACTACTGCGTCCCAAAGAGACCCTTACCGGGCAAATGAATGCAGCCGGCTTGACCCTTTGCGGAAAGACCCTCCGTGTCTATAACCTTGGCTATCCTACCATTTCACTGACCAAGGATTTGATGGTGCTGGATTATGCCCTGCGCTACCAGCCGGACCTCGTGATCTGGCTCACATCTCTGGAGGCTTTCCCTGACGAGAATCAGCTCACTTCGCCCATCGTTGCCAACAATGCCGCCCGGGTGGATGATTTGATTTCCCGTTATAATTTACCCCTCAGCCCGAACGACCCTGCCTTGATCCGTCCCGGTTTTTGGGACAGTACCCTTATCGGTCAACGACGCGCCCTGGCGGATTTATTCCGCCTCCAGGTCTACGGTGTTCTCTGGACTGCGACTGGCATTGACCAGACCTACCCTGCTGATTACCAGGCTGCTCAGACTGATTTCAACAAGGACGTTTTATATCATGGTATGCATCCTCCGACTCTTGATGCCTCCCAGCTCGCTTTTGGAGTGTTTGAAGCCGGTTTACGCCTCGCTGGAGAGACGCCGGTAATTCTGGTCAATGAGCCAATGCTTGTCTCCGTAGGTGAAAATAGCGATTTGCGGTACAATTTTCTTTACCCGCGCTGGGCTTACGACCAATGGCGGGTGATGATGTCGGTACGCGCTGCGGCGGGTGATTGGAATTATCTCGATTTATGGAACGTCATCCCGGCAGATCAGTTCACCAATAGTTCTATCCATCTGACCCCTGCAGGGGAGGCTTTATTGGCTGGACGGGTGGAGCAAGCCGTCTTACAACAGAGTTGTCCATGAAATATTACCCTTTTATCGTTATCCTGCTTGTTATTCTTGTTGCCTGTGGTAATGGTGCAGCTGTTCCTTTTACGGAAACGAATACCAGCGCCCCCCTTTTGGAAACGTCAGCCTTGCCCACGCAGACCTTTCAGCCAGGTAAAACTTCTATTCCTTCCCCGTTGCCTACCTCCACTCTTGCGCCGGATGCCTGGAGGAGCGAACCTGTTATCCCGCAGGGCATATCGAAGGCTATGCTTGAAGTCTACCAACGCGGTCTGGCTCTCGGTCACGACCCGGCGCGCTTCTCGAAGATCGGTGATTGCCAGACCATTGCGCCTTATTTTCTGGCTGAGTTCAACGATTCCTCAAAATACCGGTTGGGTGACCAGTATGCCTATCTACAGTCGACCATCGACCATTTTTCCAGCTCCTGGGCACGCAAAAGTGTGGCGACACATGGTGGGTTTAATGCCGCCACTGTTTTGAGCCCGTTTTGGACGCTTGTTCCCAGACCTGCTGGGTGCCAACGAGGGGAGACGCCTGCCGCTTGTGAGGTACGCCTTAATAACCCATCATTTGCTATCATCAGCATGGAGGAGGCTTGGTCGGGTGACCTGGCAAAATATGACAAATACATGCGCATGCTGATTGAGTACATCCTTTCACAGAATGTGGTTCCCATTATTGGTACTCGGGCTGAATTACCGGATGCCCCGATCAGTATTAATGCCATCCTGGTTAAGATTGCCGATGATTATGGGATCCCTCTGTGGAATTTCGGAGCCGCAGCCGAGCTTCTTCCCGACAATGGTCTTACCGCAGATGGCTTTCATTTAACCCCCGGTACGGTGGAAGGGAATTATTATTTTGATGACCCTACTCGCATGGAACTTGGTTGGACCTTACGCAATCTGACAGCCTTGCAGGCTATCGATGCCGTCTACCGCCTCCTCAGCACCCAACCATAAAGACGATCTTATCTCATTTAGGACTGGCTGAAATGTTGATCGTACGTACCTATAAGTCTTTGTTCATCCTGCTTGTTATCCTGTTGATCTCAGGTTGTCATCTACCCTATGACCCTGTGGGTCCTGCCTCGCTACCGACCGGAACATTCACCCTGCTCTCGGTTTCGTCAACACCAGTTCTTCCGACCGACACTCCTCGCCCTACGTCTTTACCCACCGCTACGATCACGCCCACCCCGGTCTGGGTCTTCCAGTCTGGCATGATCACCTGTCCCATTCTACTGTATCATCGAATTGAAGAACCTCCTGTGCCCAATTCGTCGGCTGCCCGCTATTATACTTCCCCTGCAGATTTTGAATGGCAGATGCAGGCTCTTAAAGATTGGGGCTATACAACCATCCCGATTTCATTGTTGGTGGAAGCAATCATGCAAGGCGCAGTTTTACCGCCCAGACCCATTGTGATTTCTTTCGATGATGGTTATGAGACCGTTTTTGAGAATGCTTATCCGACCATGCAGGCCAGGGGTTTTATCGGCGTGATGTACATAATCGAGACTGCAGTTGGAGCGCAAGGGTACATGGATATCGCTCAACTCCAGACCATGACCGGCGATGGCTGGGAAATTGGCAGCCACAGCATGACTCATCCACATTTACCGGCTGTCCATGACCAGATTAATTATGAAGCCGGGCAATCGAAAATCCGCCTTCAATCGGAGATCGGTGTAAATGTAGAGACTTTTGCCTACCCCTACGGCGAAATTGATACGTTTGTTGTTGATAAGGTTGCAGAATACGGTTATTTGGCGGCAGTCGGCTTGGGGACACAATACGTCAATGACTTGGGCACTCTGTATTATTTAAGCCGTATCGAAGTCCAAAATGGTACCGATCTGGTGGCGTTTGCCGCCTTGCTGCCCTGGTCCGGTCAGCCCTGAACAGGTAAAATTCCGAATGATCTTGGAGATGCTATGACAGATACGATTTTTGAAAAACTTGCCACATATATTACCACCGAATTCCTCAAACAACCCGGCCGCATCCTCAAACCGGACGAGCCCCTGCTTTCCAGCGGGCTGGTTGATTCGTTCCACCTAGTGGATCTTTCCTTATTTGTCGAGAGTAACTTTGGCGTGCGGATTGACGATGCAGAACTTAATGCCTCCTCCTTCGACAACCTGGATCAATTGACCAAATTCATCAAGGATCGTCAATAAGATGCCAAATTTTTCGAATATCCTCCAACGCCGTTATGAACAGACACCTGATAAAGTCAGTGTGATCATGCAATTCGCTGGTCAGCCTGATATCCCGGTAACCTATCGCGATCTCATCCATGGATCCTCGGGCTATGTCCAGACTTACAAGCGGCATGGTATCCAGCCCGGGGATGTGATCCTGCTTATCCTCCAGCACGATGTGGATTTGATCTATGCCTACTTTGGAGCTGTCCTGCTTGGTGCGATTCCTTCTATCATGCCGTTCCTGACGGAGAAATTGCTCCCCGACCGTTACCGTACCGACCTGGCTCAGTTGGTGGCTCATACCCAGCCAACCGCGATCGTCACCTATCGAGAGTTCGAGTCGGAGATCCGTGCGGCGCTCAAACCTGGTGAGGATTCGGTGAAAGCGGTGATCATCAGCGATTTGGCTGGGGGTAGTGTCAACCCGCCCTGTCCACCAGATTTTGCCTCCTTTGGCGGTCTACTTCGAACGGAGGAAGATGTAGCTTTGCTTCAACACTCTTCCGGTTCCACCGGCTTGCAAAAAGGTGTTGCCCTCTCTCATCGCTCGATACTCAATCATCTCGATGCTTACGCAGAATCCATCTCCCTCAACCAGGATGATGTGATCGTATCCTGGTTACCCCTTTATCATGATATGGGATTGATTGCCTGTTTTTTGATGCCCATCCTGCGAGGCATCCCAGTAGTTCAGATGTCCCCATTTGATTGGGTGCGTGCTCCGTATCGTTTGTTCCAGTCCATTTCGACCTATCACGGCACACTCACCTGGCTTCCGAACTTTGCTTATAATTTCTGTGCCCAAAAGGTCCGCGACCGTGATATGGAAGGAGTGGACCTCTCATCCTGGCGCGCAACCATAAATACCGCTGAGCCAGGTAAATATCAGGGTCACCTGATGTTCTATGAGCGCTTTAAGAAATATGGTTTGCGTTTTTTAACCCTCCAAACCTCGTACGGCATGGCGGAGAACGTCTTTGCGGTCACCCAGAATGATTTGAGCAAATTGCCCTATGTCGAGGAGGTTGACCGCGAGTCGTTCACGACCGACCTCATTGCGCGTCCAGCCTTCGACGGTCGCCCATCCATCCAGTTGATGTCCTGCGGAAAGCCCATACCCAATACTTTCGTTCGCGTAGTCGACAAGAACGGTCATGACCTACCGGAACGCCACATAGGGGAGATTGTTCTGAAAAGCAATTGTATGCTCACCAGCTATTATAAGCGCCCGGATATTACCAAGAAGGCTTTCCTGGAGGATGGCTGGTATATGTCGGGTGACTACGGCTATATATTTAACGGGGAGGTTTATTTCGCCGGTCGCAAGAAAGACCTGATTATCATCGGTGGCAAGAATATATATCCGCAGGATCTGGAACAGCTGGCTTACGAAGTTCAAGGCGTTCATCCCGGCCGTGCATCAGCATTCGGTGTATTCAATGACACCACCGGAACAGAGGATGTGGTCATGGTGGCGGAAGTGGATACTGAAGATCCCCTCGAATGCCAGAAGATCGCTGATGAAATCCGTGCTGTTGTTACGCGTGGTTCAGCGGTAGCACTCCGGTTTGTTCATCTTGTCAAACATCCCTGGCTGGTCAAGACTTCGAGCGGCAAAACCGCCCGCTCTGCCAATCGGGATAAGTTCCTGAAGGAAATGCAGGTTAAAGGACAGGCTTACTAAACAAGAGTACCGGAGGTTTTTCTCCAACAATTCCCCATATTAAATAAAAAAACCTGACAGGTATTCAGAAAC
>CAISEG010000134.1 GCA_903884265.1 uncultured Anaerolineales bacterium
CAATTAATGCAACCAGAACAAGTATGAAAACATACTCCACTATTCCCTGGCCCTGTTCATGAGGGCCGTACAGCATTGCTTTTACCTCCTTTCTAAATAATTGTATCCATATTATATATCCGATTTATTCTCCAACGACCTTGCAAATTTGCAAAGTTCCCGCAGGGGGCAACGCTGGCAGGCAGGTTTGCGGGCCGCACAGAGCTCGCGTCCCAGGCGAAGGATATTCAGGTGGGCGGCATAATAGGCTTCTGGCGGGAGCAGTTTTTCCAGGTAGACGTGGGCCTGCTCCACGCTCATCTTTTCGGGGCGCAGGCCGATCCGACCGGTAACCCGGTAGATATGCGTGTCCACGGGGAAGGCCGGCCGACCGAGCGAAAAGAGAAGGACGATGGCGGCGGTCTTTGGGCCGACACCCTTGAACTTCATCAGCCAGAGGCGGGCTTCTTCGAGCGGCAGGTTTTTAAGGAATTGCAGATCGAGCGAGCCACGTTCGGCCGAGATGCCCTGCAGGACCTGGCGGATGCGCGGCCCTTTCTGGTTGGCAAGCCCAGCCGGGCGGATGGCGGCTGTCACGGCGGCGGGGTCGGCGTCGCGCACCTGCTCCCAAGTGGGGAAACGCCGGCGGAGGGATGCGAAGGCCCGGTCGCGGTTAAGGTCATTGGTATTCTGGGAGAGGATGGTGCAGACAAGTTCGTCCAGCGGCGGCAGGGGGTTGCGCCAGGTGGGCTGCCCATAAAAATCCAGCAGGCGCTGGTGCACCTGCCGGGCGAGCGTCGCGGGAGAGGTCATGCAGGCTGTTCGGTTCTCTGCAGGGTGAAGGCCGGGCGGGACACGCCGACCGTCAGCTTGCGCCAGTTGGTGACCGGCTTGAGCGGGCCAAAATCAGCGGCCAGGGTTTCCAGTTCCTTGTCGCTGATGTAGCCCATCTGCTTGAGGATCTCGAGAGCCACCGCCGGACGCACACGGTTGAAGGTCTCGCCGTTCGCTTTGCGGATGGAGAGGTCGCCATCGGAGATCTTGAAAGCGATACCCACCCCCAGCGATTCTGCGCCCTGCGAGCCGCCCATGATGCCCATAATCTGGTAGCCTTCAGCTCCACCTTTGGAGACGATGCGTCCCGAGCAAAGTTCCATCAGGCGCGTGTCGAAGCGGCCGGGGCCGGCGACCATGCCAGGATTGGCCATCATGGACTGGGTGATGCGGCGGCAGGCAGTGGCACGCTCGGTCTGGAGGCCGCGCGGGTCGCACAGGCGGGCGAAGCCCAGGGCGGCATTGTAGAGGGGGACGGCAAAATTGGGCACTGAGCACCCGTCAATACCCAGCTCGATCTGCTCGAGCGGGAGGCTGCACATCTCAGCCAAAGTTTCCAGGATGGCCTTCTGGACCGGGTGTTCGGGGTTGACGTAATCGGTGATCGGCAGGCCGCGCATGCGGGCAGCGGCCAGCATGCCGGTGTGCTTGCCGGAACAGTTGTGGCGGTTGGGGGTGGGGATTTCGTTGCGCAGGCGCATGGCTTCGACGGTGGGCAGGTGCGAGAGGGGATGCGAGCCGCACAGCAGGTCGCTCTCCTGCACGCCCACTTTGGCCTGGATGCCTTTTATGACCTCGAATTGCTCGTCAGTGCCGTCGTGGGAACCGCAGAGGATGGCCACTTCCCTGGAGGTCAGGTGAAAGGTCTGGTCACCGCCACCCTCGATGAAGGGCAGCGCCTGGAAGGGTTTGGCACTGGAGCGCAGGAAGGTAACCGTTTTCGGGTCGCCGAGCCAGGCCAGCAAGCGGCCGCTCGAGTCAACAACGGCGGCCGCCCCATAATGGATGGATTCGACGATGCGCCCCCGGGTAACTTCGAAGACCGGCTGGTATGACTCCACCATGCAGGTTTACTCCTCGCCGCTGCCACTGCCGGTGGCCCGGTAATGGCGGGTGTAATAATGATGCAAGCCGTAGCGCAAGCGCCGGGTATATTTATGCAGGTGAGAGGAGGAGATCTTGAACGGACGCAGCAAAGGCGTGATGAGGTTCTCGACCGCCTCGGGGGCAGATTTTTTATTGGCTAGTTTTTCAACTTTCTTCTGAACCTGGTCAAGATAATCCTTCTGGGCACGGATAACGTCGACCGCCACCACTCCGCCGCGCCCGCTGACTACCAGCCAGTTGCGGTAGGCGGGGGAGAGCAGGAGTTTGAGCGTGTCGATCCAGACGGGCAGGTCCGCGCCGGCCAGGAAGGGCGGCTGGTTCTTGAGGACTGCGTCGCCAACAAAGACCACTTTGGCTTCGGGTAGGATGACCCAGGCGGCTCCGGCGGTGGGGCCGGGATGATGCTCAAGCAAGACGGGTGAATCGCCCCAGTGGATGGTCATCTGGTGGCTGAAGGTGATCTCCGGCGGCGCCCAGCGGATGTTGCCCAAGCCGGGGATGCTTTCCCAGTCTGAGCCGGTCTCATCGCCCTGGGCCTTAAAGGTGGTCGGGCGGGTGCGGAAGACGTGGGCGGTCTTTTCCTGGGCGACGATGGTGCAGTCCATCGCCCGCGCCCCCAGTGTCCGATCGGGGTGGGCATCGAGGTTGACGAGCAGACGTTCCGAGCCGCTGCCCAGGTTCATCAGGGCGGCGCGCCAGGCGCGACAATCTTCCGGTGAGGGCGGCGCGTCAATCTGGATCAACCCGTGGGGTAGACTGATCACTCCGAGTGTCGCACCCAGGTATTGGGTATCGATATAAATATCCGTGGCAATGGACTGCATGCTTTCTCCTGAATTAATTGTTATTTTTCTGAGATGACGGGCAAGGTGAGGATGAATTTGGAGCCTTTGCCAACTTCACTTTCGACCCAGATCCTACCGCCGTGACCGGTGACTGCCAGGCGGCAAAAAGCCAGCCCCACCCCCAAACCGTTAGCATTCCCCTGTCCCTGGAGGCGGGTGAATTTTTCGAAGATGTGTTCCTGTTCAGCGAACGGGATGCCGGGGCCATTATCCTGCACCCATAACTGCACCCAATCGCCATCCTGCTTCCCGCCCAGTTCGATCTTACCTTCCGGCGGGGTAAATTTAGAGGCGTTCTCCATCAAATTGATGAGCACACGGCGGATCATGTCCACATCCACCCAGACGGGCGGTAGTTGGTCGGATAAATGACCTTCAAGCAGCTGGTGGCGGCTCTCGGCCTGCGGGTGGACCGCATCGAGGGCATCCTCGGCCAGTGTGCTTGGCATCACGGCTTGCTGCGAAACGATGGTCTGGCCGGCTTCGAGACGGTTGATATCGAGCAGAGAACTGACCAGCCGCTGGATGCGGTCGGTGGAACGGCGGGCGATGGTGGTGATCGATTGGATCGAATCGTTTTCCGGCCCGGGGAACATGGTAGAAAGCACATCCAGGCTGGAGACGATATTCGCCAGCGGGGAACGCAGATCGTGGTAGATCATGGAGGTAAGATCTTCGCGCAAGGAATCCAGGTCCCTGCGCTCGCTGATATCGCGCATCAGCCATTGCAAAGATTCGGTTTCTTCGAAGACCACTTTGCGCACATTGACCTGGATGGGTATCTTCCTGCCGCTCTTGCTCTTCAACTCGGCTTCGTAGCTGATGATCTTTCCGTTCTTAAGCTGGTCCATGCTGACCATTTTCTCGCCGCGGGTCACCTCTTGTAACTGGTCGATGGCCATGTCCTGCAACTGACTGGAAGTGAATTCGGTGATGACCGCCGCCTGGCGATTGACTTCGTGGATCTTACCGTCCCAACCGGTGATCATGATGGGGTCCACGCTGTCGTCGAACAGCTCGCGATAGCGCTTGTGGGCGGCCTGCAGCCGCTCGAACAACTGGGCGTGCTGGATGGTGGAACCGGCCAGGTTGCCGATGCCGGTCAGTACCAGCAGGGCATCCGGGTCAAAAACGCCAGAGGTGGGATTAATAGCTTGCAAGACGCCGATGACACGTCCCTGGGCATAGATCGGGGCGATTGCCATGGCGTGCGCGTCGACACCGTCGAACTGCTCACCGGGCACGAAACGCTTGTCATCGCCCACGACCGGGATCACAACACCTTCACCATCGTGGGCTACCCAGCCGATGACACCCTGCCCGGCCGTTATGCGCTTCCCGATGATGCTTTCTTTGTGCTCTCCCGTGGCGGCGTAAAAGACCAGGTCCCAGTTGGACTCCGACAGAGCCAGTGCGACCGTCTCCACCGCCAGAGCCTGGCTGGTCTCGTTTAAAATGCGCTGGAGCACCTCGTCCATCTGCAGGCTGGTATTGATGGCCCCCGCGCTAGCCGCCAGGGCGGTCATGACGCGCGCTTGGCGCTGGCTCTCGGTATAAAGACGGGCATTCATGACCGCGATCCCTGACAGGTCGGCGATGGCCTGCATCAGGCTGAAATGGTCTTTGTTATACGACCCCGGTCGAGGATGGACGAGTGTCAGCACGCCCACCAAGCGTTCGCGGGCCATTAATGGAACGCAAAGGGCAGCTTTTGCCCCGGATTGGTCGACGGCGTCATCCGGGCGGCGCAACCAGCGCTCGTCTTGACTGGTATCCGGCACCCAAGCCGGCTGGCGGTTGCGGATAACCCATCCGGCCAAACCGCGTTCAACGGTCTCACGCAACTGCTGGGTGGTATGGTCATGGATCGTACGCCGGTAAACAATAGCTGAGTCTACAGCGTTACCGTTATCGTCGAGAACCACTATGCTGGCACGTTCACACCCCACATATTTAAGCGATTGGAACAGAATGCGCTGTAACACGGTGCGCAATTCAATCGCAGAGGCCAGTTCGCGGCTGATGTTGTAGAGGAATTCCAG
>CAISEG010000135.1 GCA_903884265.1 uncultured Anaerolineales bacterium
GCAAAGTCGGTACTAAACTAAAAATCCAATGGTTTATGCCTGATCACAACACTTTCCACGAGTCCAATGCCAAGCATCAGAGAGATGAGACCACTGCCACCATAACTGATAAATGGGAGAGGTATCCCCGTTACCGGGATCAGGTTCAGGTTCACGGCAATATTTACCGCCGCCTGGAAGAAAATGAGGATAGCGACGCCGTAACAAACCATCGATCCAAACGGGTCGCGAGCCAGGCGGGCCGCCCTCAAGCAGCGATAAATAATAAAACCAATTAAGAGGAGCACTAATAATGTGCCAACGAATCCAAGTTCTTCCCCAATGACAGAGAAAATAAAATCGTTATGGCGTACTTTCATAAAACGCAGTTGAGTTTGCGTGCCATGACCATATCCCTCGCCAACCCAGCCACCGGAACCGAGGGCGATCAACGCCTGGATCACGTTATAAGTGGCCCCATTACGCGCACTCAGGTCCGGGCGGACGAAATTAATAATACGCTGAAGCTGATAAGGCTGGATAAAATTAAAGGCGATCACGCCCAATATCAAGGTAGCCAGAAGCATGATCCCGATCTGTTTTAATTCCAGCCCACTCTCCCAAGTCATAGCGGCCCACAAAGCCATAATCACAATAACATTGCTCAGATTCGGCTGGATAAAGATCAGCACGGCAATCCCGCCCGCGATAATCAGACTTTTGGTCATCCAGCCCCAGGAATGAGTAACGTTCATATTTTTAGAAAAATAATTGGCCAATGCCAGGATAACAACCATTTTGGCCAATTCAGTGGGTTGGATGGATACCAGCCCGGTCTCGATCCAGCGCGTAGCGCCAAAACTGGTGGTACCAATGACGAACAAAAGCAGAAGGAATGCCACGATGACGATATACATCGGAACGATTGCACCAGACCAGAAGCGATAGTCGATGGCGGCAGCGAGGATGATTACCACGAACCCAATCCCGCCAAAGATCATCTGACGAGGCACAAGGGTTGCCAGGTTTTCGTTGCCTGCAATTGCGGATAAAATCATGGTCACGCCAAAGACGAGGGCTACAATCACCGCCCCCAGCAACCAGAAATCGAAATTTCGCCAGAAACCGCTTCGGAACATAACTTTGCGAAGGGTTATCCCACCGCTCTCCCAGACTCACGTCCACGCCTGTGACCCAGGGTCCGCAATGGAATATCAGCCACCAGGCGCTGAGAACGTCCATCCTGGGCTACGTTGATGGTCACAGCGGTCGGGTCTATTTCGATATGGCGCGAGATGGTTTCGATGAGATCGTCCTTCAACGAATTCAATTCCGCCGACGTCATATCCGTGCGGTCATGGATCAATACCAATTGCAAACGTTCTTTGGCGCTGTTAGCACTCTTCTTGCGTCCAAAAAGAAAAGCCATCATTACTTCCTCCCAAGGAGACGTTGGAACAGGTTTTGCGATTCGAGGTCCATAAAGGGGACCTGCTCGCCCATCAACCGCCGGGCAATATTCTGGAACGCCTGCCCAGCTTTGGATTTCCCATCCAGAGCCAGAGGTTGACCTCGATTGGAGGCGACGATAACATTTTCATCTTCAGGAATAATGCCGATCAGTTCAACCGCAAGCAAGTCGAGAACATCCTCAACCGAGAGCATATCGCCACGTTTCACCATGGCAGGATCCAGCCGGTTTATCACCAGTGCCGCTGGTCCCTTCTCTTCGGCATCAAGGAGACCGATCACGCGATCTGCATCGCGCACGGCTGAGACTTCGGGATTCGTCATCACCAACACGCGGTCGGCGGCGGCAATCGCATTCTTGAAGCCGCGTTCAATGCCTGCCGGGGAATCGATGATGATCCAGTCCACTTCCTGGCGCAGTTCATCGCACAGGCGCACCATGTCACTCGGCGAAACAGCAGTCTTATCGCGCGTTTGGGCGGCAGGGATGAGATACAGTTCGGGCAGGCGTTTGTCGCGGATCATCGCCTGGCGCAAGCGGCAGCGACCCTCGATCACATCGACCAGATCGTAGACGATGCGGTTTTCCAAGCCAAGGATCACATCCAGGTTTCGCAAGCCGATATCCCCATCGATACAAGTCACTTTCTGCCCGCGCGAAGCCAGTGCCACGGCAATATTTGCGACGGAAGTGGTTTTACCCACCCCACCCTTTCCAGAAGCCACTGTCACCACTTTTGCTGTCATGTCACCGTCCTGTCAAATCCTGCCAGGGTTTAGCCACCAGTTGACCATCCTTGAGACAGGCTATCTCCGGCTGGCTTTTACCTTGTTTCTTCGGCGAGACCGCGATCTCGCCGGCAATGCGCAACTGCGTTGGAGCCAACTCCAAGGCGCAAACAACCGCCTGATCATCCCCCTGTGCGCCAGCATGAACGACCCCGCGCAAGCGTCCCCAGACAATCACACTACCGCTGGCAACAATCTCTGCACCCGGGTTGACATCCCCCATCACCACAATATTCCCATCAAATTGAACTCGTCCGCCAGAACGGAGCGGACCCTTGACCCATTTAGCGGCATCTCCAGGTAATTCATCCACTACCTCCCGGACTTCCATCGGACGAGGTTTCGAAATGCGAGTCGCAAGCCCAAGATTTTGGGCGGTGGTCTCGGTGACACGTGATTCGCTCAAGACCGCCCACAAAGCGATGCCACGTTCCGAGAGTTGATCGCGAAGGGCTGAAAGTTCGGCTACCCGCAACTCATTTACGCCGACGTCCAATGCCACGCGCGCTCCATTAAAGAAAGATGAACGCTCGTCAACGTTTTTTACAAATGCAGTTGCCAAATCCGCCCAATCCGCGCCACCCAAGGTTATCAGCAAACCATCGCGGACGCCTTTTATCTGAATCAAGGAAGATGTCTCAGCCATAATTCTTTAAATTATACTGCTTTTTTTGACGAGTGTTGCAAAGTGATTGGGCTTTATAAAATGCCTGCAACCGGAATGGCTACAGGCATATCGCTTAATACTCGGTAACGGGCGTGATCTCCAGCGGCGGATAAATCTGCCCAGGGACGGGCGGCATGGGATTGTAAACCCAGTCCACCTTGACCACACCAGTTTTGACCCCGCCCAGCCTGCGAAGACCCAGGTACTTTCCACGCAATAAAACATCTTCCATCGTCAGGGCCATACTGAAAACCGCAATGTCCGCTCCGGCTGGGATCGCTTCCAGTTCCTCTGTAAAGACCGATGTCGAAAACAAGACGTGCTGGGAATCCAGGCTCTGGGTCTGAATGGCCGGGATGATAAGCGGGTAACCATCCTCTCCAACATAAGACAGGAATTTGAGATTGTCAATCTTATCCACAAAGCGGCGTGTCCAACCATTAAGGACCGATTTTTCAGCCAGTTTGCGGCCGAGGGTGCGCGCCAGCGTGGTCTGAACGGCAGCGAAGATAATTTTGTTCATGGGCAGGGGGGCTTTACCGGTATGCATGACCAGATCCATGTAATAGACCGTGTGGACACCAAAATAGGCGTTGTAACGGAACATGGGGATATTGTTATAAAAGTCATATTCCCGGCCTTCTTTAGCTGAGTGGGCGTAGGTGGCCTTGCCCCTCCACAAGTTCTTGTCCAGGCTCATGATGAGGAAACCAACCTTGGGATTGTTGAGAATATGTTTTTTGGACATGCCCTCGGTGAACTGCCCGAAGCTTATTTGCGACGGCCCACAGGCCATCAGCGAGGAGATAAGTGTCACGTGCGGCAGGCCAGTTTGAGTCACCGTGGCGAGCAATCCCACTTTCATCTCCGGCTGGGTGCTCTGGATATCTTCAGCAGAAAAGGCTGTAAATGATCGGCGAGTATTCATCCTATGCTCCTATAACGGCTAGACGGCACGGGTTGCGCCGGTAGCAAAGATGAGGTCGGGGCGGAAGCCTGAAACTTTCGCCAGGTGCCCGCAATGGGCCAGGTCACCAGCGCTCAGGAGCGGAGTTTGGGCGAAGATCCATTCCACTCCCAGGCGTTTATATTGGTCGCGACACAAGTTGTTGAAGGCGCACAATTCCCAGCGGGAAACGCTCCCGTTGAGCGTATCTGCCAGATAACGTCCGACTGCTTGTAAATTTTCTTCCGAGATCGTGGCACCCGGAATAAGCGGAGTTCGGACCCACAATTCGAAAGGGTGTTCCTGGGAGCGCTGGTAATCCCGAATGTAAAGGAGGTTTTCCAGAATCTGTTTGTTGGAAACGCCGGTAAACTCCTGGTGGAGAGCTTGATCCATTAATTTCAGATCGAACAATACCAGATCGGTTAAGGGAAGAAGACGGTCAAAGATTTGCCTGGATGTCAGACCGCAAGTGTCGAGGGCAGTGGAAATCCCACGCTCTTTCAAACCGAACAGGAGTGCTTCAGCAAAATCTGGCTGGAAGGTCGGTTCACCACCGGAAAGGGTCACACCGCCACCGGATTTCTCATAATACACGCGGTCCTTCGTCAATTCAGCCAGCAGGTCTTCCACCGACACAGTCCTGCCAATGGCTTCAAGAGCCCCGGAAGGACAGGCTTCGGCACATTTTCCGCAGGCCTGGCAGAGTGCCCGGTCAATAAGGAGACCATGTTCTGTCATCTGAAGGCAGCCATTAGGACAGGCTGCAATGCAAGTGAGGCAACCAAGACAGCGATCGGAAAACCATTGCGTCTGCACCCTGCTGGAGATGCTTTCCGGGTTGTGACACCAGGCACAATGTAATGGACAGCCTTTAAAGAAGACC
>CAISEG010000136.1 GCA_903884265.1 uncultured Anaerolineales bacterium
TATCTCAATGTGGATTTGCCGACCCTAACCGGCACGTATGAGCTCAGCCTGCCTGTACAGCCCGAGGGTGTCTTTAATGATGTGGATAATAATGGCAAAACCGATACAGGGGTGCAAATTTTTGCCATGTCATATTTCCCGAACCTTGCCGGCGGTCCTTTTTCAGAAGGAGATGACAAGACTTTTGGCTGGCCGAGCTATCTGGCATCCGTGAAGACCGATGCAGCCCGGGATTATGAGGTAACCGGGGGTAAGCTGGTGGTCTGGGCTCCGGACGGTAACCAGCAGTTCCCGTCCGGGTTTGGCGAAGATGGCAAGCTCTTTACCGCAGATGATCCGGTTGCCACGATCCCGGCTGGCTGGACGATCATTGACCTGGATCAGAGTCCTTTTACCTTAGAAAAAGAGGCTGCGCCTCAGTTGACCCTTTACGAACCGGCAGAATTCGCGGTTAAAGACTATTCTGCGTCATCGTATATCGAGTCCTTCGATAAGCTGGTCGATTTCCTCCGCACCCATTATGCTTTCAACGACTACTCTGCGATCCAACCCAACTGGGATGCGCTCTCTGCCGAATTCAAGCCGCGTATTGAACAAGCACAGGCCAATCATGATGCCAAGGCCTTCTGGACGGTGCTGAATGATTTTACCTGGGCCTTCAAAGACGGGCATGTTGGGATCAGTGACCCAAATAATTATTATAACGATTTGTTCACCCAGGCTACCGCTGGCGGCTTTGGTTTCGCCATCCGCGAGCTGGACGATGGAGGCGTGGTTGTCATTTATATCCTGGACAATGGACCGGCAGCCTCGGCGGGTATGCAGGTGGGCGCAGAGGTGACCGAATTCAATGGTAAACCGATCAAGGCAGCCATCGGCGAAGTCAGACCCTGGACCTTGCCGCAATCCTCGGATTTGGACATTCGCTACCAACAGGCGCGCTATTTACTGCGTGGTCCATTGAATACCGAGGTGACGGTCACCTTTACAAATCCAGCCGGTGAATCTCAGACAGCGACGCTCAAGTCGATCGCCGAACGTGATTCCTTCAGCCGTACCTCCATATACTTCAATGTCAGTACGAGTCCCGATCTTCCAGTTGAGTACAGCATCCTGGATTCGGGTGTCGGTTATGTCAAGATCAACTCCTATTCCGACGATTTGAATCTGATCATTCGTCTATTCAAGCGGGCAATGGATAACTTTACTGCCAATGAAGTACCCGGCATCATCATCGACCTGCGCTATAACAGCGGCGGGAATCCGATCGGTCTTGCGGGATTCCTATACAATCAGGATATCCCAATGCCGCAGGGTTATTCCTACAGCGATGTCACTGGCAAATTCGAGAAAGACGGTGTGCCTGGTCGGATCATACCAAATGTGGAGCAGTACAGTTTTAAGAAGATGGCAGTTCTGGTCGGACCTGGCTGCGCCAGCGCTTGTGAAGACGAGGCTTACAGTTTCAGCAAAGTGCCAGGCATGATCGTAGTGGGTATGTTCCCAACCCAGGGCACAATGGCGGATGTGGGCGATGGGCAGATCTCAATGCCTGACGGTATCTCAATGCAATTCCCGACGGAACGCTTCCTCCTGGAGGATGGCAGCCTCTTCCTGCAGGGCACGGGCGTCCAACCGACCCTGCGCGTGCCCATTACCGAAGAGACAGTGATGACCACCGCGGACATCGTCCTACAGACTGCCGAAGATGCCATCCTGGGGACCAATGCCAGCACGACTCCTTCGAGTTCAAATGCCCCGCAGGTGATGAGCACCAGCGAGACCGGAAATTTGCTGAATACTACTGACATGTTCGAACAGCGTGCTTCCGAGAATTATGGTACCAACGATCTTCTGACTGTTCCGAAGAATTTCACCTACACCATCAATCTCAGCCGTTCGGCACCTTTGCTATGGGAATGGGGCTGGTGTGCCAAGGATCAGGCCACCCTGACTGATAACCTGAGCAAGCTAAAGATCACCTTTACACTCAATGGCCAGGATGTGCCTCAAACCGATTTCTTAACCCAGGAAGGACCGTCGGGAGGGCAGCAATGCAAAGAGTGGGTGGCAGCCGTTACCGACTGGCCTTCTGGAGAAACCCACGCCATCACCACAGTGACATTTATTGCTGCTCTTAATGATGGCACCTACGATTTTCCCCCTGGTGATCAGGTTTTTGACTACCTGGTTAAACTTCCTTAATCACAACAAACCGGTTAAACAAAACCTGACGGGTTATAAAAACCCGTCAGGTTTATTCGTTAAGCGTCTCAAGCCGGCTAATAAAGCCGCATAGCACCCGCATGTGGGGGTTCTGTCTGGTCAATTCATTGACTGCAAAACTTGAAACAAATTACCTCAGGCCGGCCTATAAGCCGCATTTTGTCTGGCGGAGGAATGTCGGTTTACGCTCCGAAGAGTTTCTTCCCGGCGCTCTGCCTGGACGATCATCTCTCTGTGCAGCCTACCCGGGACTCA
>CAISEG010000137.1 GCA_903884265.1 uncultured Anaerolineales bacterium
CCCCTGTCTGCAACGGGAATCGAGGTTTACAATCATTAATATATGATTTAATGGCCAAACCTCAAAGGAGTTTATCGTGAAAACCAGGACCATCTTCATCCTAAGCATGCTGGTATTAATTACGGGGGCCTGCAGCCTGAGGCAGTTGCCTTCAGACATCCAGGATACCCCCATTGTAAGTATCGATACACCCACTCTGCCCGCAGCGGTCGTCGATACCCCCACCTCCCCCGCAAACGCCACGATTGTGCCTTTATCGACCCTGCCGGGTTCACCGGTTGGCTCTTCTCCCACTCTTGTCAAGATTGCCTTCCTGGATGCCAGCAACGGCTGGGGGATTGCCGCCAACGACGGCGGTTCAATTCTGAGGACCGCGGACGGCGGCGCATCCTGGGTGAATGTCACCCCGCTGGGTCTGACCGGGTTGGGCCTTTCGACCGATATCAGTGTGCTCAACGTCAATACTGTCTGGGTACTGGTTCCAAACGCTGACTTTTTCACCGGCAAACTGTACCGTACCACCGATGGCGGTCTCACCTGGGCAACTTTCGATGCGCCCTTCGGCGGAGCCTACCTCCAATTCCTGGATGGAAACACCGGCCGCGCCCTGGCAGACCTGGGTGCGGGTGCCGGGTCCCAGGCTGTCGAAATGTTCCAAACTAGCGATGGCGGCGCGACCTGGCTGAGTGTCTTCAATAATGACCCGAGCCGGCCTGATTCCTCCGGCAGCCTGCCGCTGGGTGGTATCAAGAACGGAATGACCTTCCTGGATGCCAATACCGGTTGGGTCACCGGCACCCGGCCCATGGACGGTGATGTCTACCTGTTCGTCACCCACGACGGCGGCGTTTCCTGGGAACAGCAAAGTATACCCTTGCCGGCTGGTTACGAATCCTACCAGTATATGCCGCAGGCGCCAGTCTTCTTCGGCAATGACGGTTTCCTGCCGCTGGTGATCTACCTGTCAGGGACCACCGATTTCACTTTCTACACTACTCACGATGGCGGGACCACCTGGACAGGCGATCCTAACAACGCCACACGTGTGGTCACGCCCGGGCGGTATACTTTCACTGATTCCTTGCACGGTTGGAGTTGGGACGGCGGGTCTAACTTTTATTTCACCAACGACGGGACTCAAATATGGGGCGGAATGGCCGCCAGCCTCGACCTGAGTGATCGCTTGGCACAATTAGAATTTGTCCCGGCCTCCATCGGCCAATTCACCGGCTGGGCACTCACCGGTACAGACGATGCTGGTCACTCGCAACTCTACAGAACCGCCGACAACGGGAGTTCATGGACGCCGCTGATCCCGTAAACATCCATCTCCGGCAGTCCTCAATGATTCGCCCAAACCAATTCTTTTCTCGAGGAGAATGTCATGCCCCGTAAATTCATCTTTCCGATTCTGGTCCTGGTACTGGCAATTCTCGCCTGTAACATTCAAAGTGTTTCCCCCACGTCGACCCCTATGCCCAGTACGGATACACCCATGGTCCCAACGCTGACCAACCCTGCGGTCACCACTGATACCTCCGTCGCACCGACTCCCATATCTGGCGGCCTGACCCTGGATATGCTGAGAAATGGCACCTATCACACACCGGCCTACGACCGCACTGTATCGCTGGTCAATGGATCCTATTCTGATGTTTCCGGATCGGGCACCTTCTCTGTGCAGATGCTGAATGTCTACGCCATCGGCGACTTGAATGGTGATGGCAAAAACGATGCTGCCGTTATTCTGGCTGAGAATGATGGTGGCTCCGGAGTATTTGAATCCGTGGTTGCTCTCGTCGATCAGGCTGGCGCGCCGCACCAGGTGAGCCAGGCACAGTTGGGTGACCGGGTTCTTGTGAATTCAGTCGACATATCTTCCGGAGTGATCCATTTGGACCTGGTCGTCCAGGGTCCGAGCGACCCGCTCTGCTGCCCTTCCCTGCCGCAAAAACAAAACTTCTGGCTGATTGGGGAAAAGCTCTGGCTCATGCACCTGGACTCCACCATCGGCGGAACGGAACACACCATCGTTGTCGAAATACCCGCCAATTGGGCCACGCTTACCAATCCGTTCACGGTCAATGGAAGCCTGACCGTTCTGCCTTTTGAAAATACTCTGGCATACCGTATCTACCTGATCGACGGCACGCCGGTCAACCAGTCTTCTTTCACGGTCATACCAAACAGTGGGATCTCAGGCACCTTCTCACACGACTTTAACCTGAGTGCTGCCGGTATTACCGACTGGGTCATCATCCAATTTGTGGATACCAGCGCGGCAGATGGGTCCACCATCGCTTTGGGGTCGGTTATTCTAAAAGCCCATTAAACTGTGGCTGACTGAGATGATCAGGGCTGCTTTGAATTGGAGATTGAAGCATGTCAAGAGCTGTTAAAGTCCTGATTTTCTCGGGTTTGGTATTGAGCCTGATGGCGGCCTGCATCCTCCCTGTGGTACCAGTCATTACCGCTACGCCCCTGCCTCCGACCGAAACAAGTCTGCCTCCCACTCACACCCCCCCGCCGGTCCCAGTGCAGGGGTTATCCCAGATTCAAATGATCGACACCCTCAACGGCTGGGCTTGGGCAGCCCAGGCGAATGGCACTGCCATCTTGCTGCGCACCATGGACGGCGGCCGCACTTGGACGGATGTCACCCCCACGAACCTGCCCAATCCTTCCGCTGGTTTCTTCCTGGATTCACAGACCACCTGGGTCCTGTCATATGATGCCTCCTCCTATGCGAACGGTCTGGGTCTTACTACCGATGGCGGCAAGACCTGGACAACCATCAATCAAGACCTGCCGTTTGCCAGCGCTTTTTTCCATTTTGACACCAAGGCCGATGGCTGGGCCGAGGCTTATGATGTCGGTGCTGGCCAGGCCACCATCGGATTTTACGCGACCCACGATGGCGGAGTCAACTGGAACCAGGTGCTGTTGAGCAGTCCCCCGGAAGACATGCTCCCCGGTTTCCTGCACACCTGCAACATCTGCGGCGATGCCGTTTATTATGATCCGACCCGGTTGATCATAGTTCCAGGTGACATGGCCACCGAACCGTCCGGTTCGGTCCGCCTATCGATCTCATCCGATCTCGGAATGACATGGAAAAAGATCGTCCTGCCTTTCCCATCCAGTAAATACGCAGACGGCCTGGTTTCACCCGGCGATCCGGTCTTCTTCGACGCGCAGAGCGGGCTGCTGCCGGTTGTGATAGTCAAATTCAATTCTGATGGATCCAAAGCCTACAGCGATTTGGCGGTTTATATAACTCACGACGGCGGCCTGACCTGGAAGAACAGTCCTGCGGTCGTCGAGGATGTCGGATGGATGGGCCGCATCGACTTTGCATCTTCGGACGACGCATTCGTCGCCTGCGGGAACAACCTTTGCGTCTCCCATGATGGAACCGCATCATGGCAGACTGTGACATCCAACCTGAACTTCTCAGATAACGGCAGGACTGATTATGTCTGGCGATTCGATTTCGTCAGCGCAAGCCTGGGCTGGGCGATTTCCACGGACGGCACGAATTATTCCCTCTGGAAGACCGCCGACAGCGGACAGACTTGGACGAATCTTTCCCCTGCAATGCATCCATGAACAGATGACCCATCGAACCAAAAAGCAGGGCCTTATGGCCCTGCTTTTTTTGTCAGGCATTCCTCTTGGCTTTCACCTTCGTCATAAACTTCGTCTTATCGATCACA
>CAISEG010000138.1 GCA_903884265.1 uncultured Anaerolineales bacterium
ACGTATCCACTTGCTGATTCAGCCCCGGAGGCAGCATCAGCCCAATGCAAGCCGCCAGCGGAGAAAGGGTCTCCTCGGCCATCCATTTGGCGAGGGCAATTTGCGCGGCAGTCAGGGCGGGGAGCGGATCGAGCAGGCTGAGGACGGGCTTCGTCTCGGCGACAGATGGCTGATCAAGCAATTCCAGTACGATACCCTGGACTGTCCGTGTGCCAAAGGGAACCGTAACCAGGCAGCCGGGACCGACCCCAGGACCCAGATCCCCGGGCAGGGAATAGTCAAAGAGGCCAGAGATCGAAGGAATATTGACCACAACGCGTGTGTATGTCATTTTATCGGACAACCTTTTTCTGCCCAACCGGTTGACCGGCGAGGTCGGGGTCAAGGAACCAGCGATCTTCAAACACGTGGAATAACTTTTTGAGCAGAAGATTTCGCCTGCTTGCAAACCGGATCCGGTTGACAAAAACGGATACTTCCAAGGCTCGAACCGTGGAATCAGTGAACTTTAGAGATCTCAATACTTTTATTAATCTGCGTGTGCTGGTGTAAGAACCGGTATCGTTGTATTTTAAACGTTGGATCTCGTGGTTTGTGATGTCATACGGGAAAGCGGGCAGGGATTCTTGGCCGATGGCACGGAAGATTAGCATGGTCCAGACACATTTTTGACACCGGCAGCAGTTGCGGTCCTTGTGCCGGCCTTCCCAACAAACCCGCAGATATTGCCTTGCTTCCGGCCACAGGTTGATCTGCCTGATTTTTTCAATTTTATGGTAGGCGGCACCATCGTGGATGATCTGGAAGGAGTCGTTCGAGAGCATCCGGTCGGTGATCGGGTTCGATCCGGTTGGCGTAATAAGGTTGTTATATGGAAAACTGCTGGCGATGAAACCGGCATTAAACCGCCCCTGGAACAGCATCAAACAGGCCGCCAGGGCAGAACCATAAGAGTCATCCCAGTCATTGCGCTGCTCACGCAGGTTGGTGGATATGGGGATCAGGCTTACACCGATGCTGGAAAGCATGAGCCGCGATTTTTCTGCAGCCCGTGCGAATACCTCGGGTTGGTCGATCGGGATATCGAATCCGTGAACCATGATGCCTGCGGTCAGTTTCCTCTGACGAAGATCCACCGGATCCGGACGGTTTTGCCAGGCCGTGAAGGCCGAATCCACCCCGCCGGAGAAACCCATGGTGATTTCATTACTTTCCACTCGCGGCTGTTCCCGCTCGGAACTGGCGGAAAATTCCACCGGGTGGTATTTTTCGGGGAGCCAGAGCGCCCAAGCTTTCTGAAATTCTGCCAGGTTACGCAGAAGGGAAGGGGAAACCTCCCCGTGAATCTCCAGGTCAGCCGGGGTTTTCAGGGCGCTAAACAGGACGGCCAGGACGAAAGGGTCCATGCTTCTGGTGAGGGCGGGCTGGACGGCGGACGGAACGCGGAACCAGAGACGCCAGCGTTCCCCGCTGCTTTTTTCCACGGTGGCAGCCAATTCGATCGAGTCTTTCTTTTGAAAGGGTTCTTCCGGCCATAAATGGATTTTTGTCATTGGTCTTCCTGGTACCAGGATAAAAGCGCAAAAAACCGTAAAAGAATTATACTCTCACCGTACCGGTCAGGTTCATGAATTATAATTCTTGAAATCTTATCCCAATCTGTCTCTATCCAGGCATCCAGTATTAAGGAGGGATTGATTTCCTAGATATGGATTGCATTGGAGAGAAGCGGAATAATACCATCCAGGTCCTAAAACGAAATTGATATGCAGACAGAATATTCCCAACTTGCCCAGGTGATCAGGGATACCTGCCGTCGTGGACCGGTCTACTATATTTGCAATAAAGGGAATTGGGGGGATGCCCTCATTCGCCAGGGCAGCTTGAGATTCTTTCATGATATGGGTTTGCATTATTATGAGCTGGCCTTGCGAAAAGGGCGCATTTATCGGTTGGTTGAGCGTTACCTGCCATTGGCGTTGAGAGGCAGCTTGATCTATGGCGGCGGGGGCAGTTGGTGTACCTTATGGGACAGATCCATTAAGATGATGAATATCATCGCTTCCTCCTATCGCCAGGTAATCATCCTTCCTTCAACGTTTGAAAAACGGGTGGACGCTCCGAATCTAACCTTTTTCAGCCGGGACCGCTTCGAAAGTATGCAAGTGGTCCCGGAAGCCAATTTCTGCCACGATATGGCTTTTTATCTTGAGAGGCAGACTGCCGGGGCAGGAAGCGGGGATGGATATTTTTTCCGCATGGATAAGGAAGGATCGGGAAAAATCCCGATCCCGCCAGAAAATGTAGATATAAGTTCCCAGGGGAACCATCTGACTCCCACGGCCCCCTTTTTTGAAGCTATTGATCACTATCGGGAAATATATACTGACAGGCTGCATGTGGCCATCGCAGCCTGCCTTTTGAAAAAGGAACTTCACTTTTATCCCGGGGTTTATTTCAAGAACAAGGCGGTCTACCGCTCGAGCATGTTGGGAATTTACGATAACGTCCACTTTCACGATCTTTGATCACAGTAGGTTAAAGAATAGATAACCTTCTCTCCAGCTGGAGTTACTCCGGTTTTTGTTTTAATATCACTGCTGCGCCGTAGCCGACCACAGAAGAAAAGTCCCCGGTCACATCACCGGAGGTGGCATGGCGCAGCACCTTTACGGAATCAGCACCGAGAGCTTTGGCGGCCCACAAAACAGCCGTAAGCGCGCCGAGACCACAGGCAAAGCCCTGCTCTTCTTTTTCGGCAGAGAAAACATTTTCCGGAGAAAAGGATTCGACCCGGCGCAGCATTTCCGTGTCGAGAGCAACGGCTTCCTTCTGGGTATAAAAATGGGAGAGGTCCGTGCTGGCAACAACCAGGGCGTTCTTGCCACTCAGGGTCTCTGCCAGGGCCAGACCGAGTTTCTGGGAGACCGAGGCTGACTGGGAACGCACCATGACCGGCAGGAGCTTGAACTCCCCGGCCAGGGCACGTTGCAGGAAGGGAAGTTCGATCTCCAGTGAATGTTCCTGGTCGTAAGCTACGGGTGTCAGACCATTGCCAAGCACCAGGCGCAGGCGGGCATCCAGGTCAGCAAGCAGGTCTTTATCCACGGGGACCTCGCCGAGTGGGGTGGCATAAGCGGCATGGGCAGTGGTCAGCAGTGGTTCATAGTAGGGTTGGTGCATCGGCGAAAGGACGGCTACCAGGTCGTAAGACTGAGCGCGCACCGTGGCGAAGGCGTAGCCGGCCACCGGGCCGGAATACTTGTGCCCGGCGTGGGGGGCGATGACGGCAACCACATCGCCGGGTAGTTCGGGCAATTCAGCCTGGTCGAGGTACTGGTCGACAATATAGGCGAGGGCTTTCGGGTTCCCCTCGTACCATGCCCCGGCGATCGGGGAAGGACGGACGGGCGCAATCGTTGCCATAATACCTCCTTCTACTTAACTTTTATTTTAGCACGGAGAATAGGAAAATCGTCCCCTAGATCTTTACCGGGACGATTTACTTTTTACGGGTTATGTTTTCCGCCCACTTTGCGGCGGAACGCCTGAAGGCTTGCCTGGCGTATCAGCAGTGCGGCTGCAATCAGCATGACTGCCAGACCAAGCCAGATATACAGCCAGATATTGACAGGTTCCGGCGCAGCTTTTTCAGCAGAAACAGCAGCGGGTGGTAGAAGGCGCGTCACTCCCGGAGCGGTAGCCTCAGGAGCTGTCATAATATAAGCTTCTGCCGTGGGCGTGACTTGCGTGTTATCTGCTGCTGGAGCCTGGGTGCCAGCCGGCCCGCTTCCGACCCCGAAATTCTCGTTGGTCATGGGTGCAGCGGAAAGCATCGGCGCGGCCGCTCCAAAGGAGAGCTGACCGAGTAGATTTGTCCCCAGGGTAACCACAAACAGGACCATCGCCATTGCCGAGGCCCACGAAAGCGCCGGTACAAGGCGCGGGACCGGCGGCCTGATCCCGGCCATATGAGGGGTCAGGGTAAAGTTGCGCGGGACATGGCGTTTGGGCGTGCGACGGAGAATGGCGCGAGCCTGGCGCAAGTCTGCCAGGGCTGCAGCAACCGAAGGATCGGATCGGATGCGGGCTTCCAAGCGCGTGTTTTCAGCCTGAGACAGGTGCCCGTCCAGGAAGGTCGAAAGTTTTTCCACGTCGCGAAAGGAAGGTGTCGTCATAGGTCACGCTCTTCTTCAAGACGGAATGCGGCGGGCAAAAGTTCCCTGAAGGCTTGCAGGCATTCCCGCAAGCGCAGGCGGGCGCGGGCGAGGCGTGACTTGATCGTACCGAGCGGTTTCTTGACCGCCACGGCGACCTCGGCGTAGTCGAGGCCCTGGATGTCGGCTAGGACGACCACAGCCCGGAAGTCGGTGGGAAGATTCTCCAGACAATGCTGGATGGCGTGTTCAAGTTCGGCCTGGTCAAGTTGGTTTTCTGGTGAGGCATTGGGATCGGCCAGCCAGCGCGGAGATTCGACTTCGTCTCCGTCTTCGGTTTCGGGTTCAAGCGGCGTTGTGGGGCGGCGCTTTATACGGCGCAGTTCATCATAGCAAGCGTTGGTGACAGTCCGCAACAGCCAGGCGCGGAAGGAACCACCACGGTAGGAGTTGATGGCGCGAAAAGCGGAGATAAAGGTTTCCTGTGATGCATCGGCGGCCAGATCTTCGTCCCCCAAGATGCGCAAAGCCGTATTGTAGACGATGTCCTGGTAGGCTAGAACCAGAGTATTGAATGCATCGAGATCGCCGTGTTGGGCATTTCGAATGAGAGCGGTTTCGTCCATTGAGAATATTTTACACCACAAAAGGGCGTTAAATCACAGACCAAACCTCCTTTCTTTTTTCCACCACAGGAACACCCCAAAAGGTCGATTCTGTTGTATAGTATTAGAGGAGATGTTTGCAGACAATAAAAGGAGTCACCTCCTATGGCCAATAAATTGGAAGGATCGATCCTTGTTGTGGATGATATGCCTGAAAATGTGGCCTTGTTATCGCGAATTTTAGCGAAACAGGGTTATACGGTCCAGACCGCGGATAATGGCCCCCAGGCCTTAACAATTGCTCAAACAGTCTCACCCGATCTTATCCTGCTCGACATCAACATGCCGGAGAAGGATGGGATTGAAACCTGCACCCACCTAAAACAGGATGCGCGGACGCGCGATATCCCGGTCATCTTTATCAGCGCACTGGACGGGATCGAGGACAAAATAAAAGCTTTCCAAGCCGGGGGTGTGGATTTTATTCCCAAACCATTTGATTATCAGGAAGTCCAAGCGCGGGTGGAAACGCATCTGGCATTACTTCGGTTGCGCGTCCAGCTTCAAGCAGCCAATCGGGAGTTGACTTCGCAGCTCGGTGAATTGACCCATTCGCAGGAGCTCCTGCGCGAGCGGCAAATGAAATTGGATGCATTTGTGAACGCGCTGCCCAGCCTGTCTTTCATTTATGATGAAGAAGGCCGTTATTTGGAGGTCATGGCCAATGAGACCAGCCTGCTGAGTACAGATGTAGATAAACTGAAAGGCCATCTGATCGCAGAGATGATGCCCCCCCACGTAACAGTTTTAATGATGGATGCCATTCAACAGGCCATCGGGACTGGGAAAACCCAGGTCATCGAATATCAAATTCAGGTTTTAGCCGGCGACGAGCGATGGTTCGAGGGGCGTATCGCACTAATGGAGAAAAACGCAGAGGGACACAGCAAGGTTGTCTTCATCGCCACGGATATAACGCAACGCATCCAGTTGTATCAAGAAGTCCAACGGCTGGCAAACCAGGATCCGCTGACGGCATGTTTCAATCGCCGGCATTTCATGACCCTGGCTGAGCAAGAGTTACAGCGGGCAATCCGCTACCAACACACTCTATCGCTGGTAATGCTCGACATTGATCAGTTCAAAATATTCAACGACCTTTACGGTCATCAAATTGGCGATCAGATATTGTGCGAGCTTGTTAACCTCTGCCAAAAAAAACTCCGCAGCATCGATATCCTTGGCCGCTATGGCGGTGAGGAATTTATCATCCTGTTGCCTGAGACGGTTGCAAGTGGGGGGCTGCAAGTCGCTGAGCGGTTACGCGAGAGTATTGAAAAAATGGAGAGGGTTTCGATTACAAAGAAGTCGCCATTAACGGTCAGCATGGGAGTCGCCAGCCTGAATTCAAATAACGATCCAGCTCAAACATTGGATATGCTTATCAAACGTGCAGACCAGGCGCTCTATGCTGCAAAATCCGCTGGACGAAATTCCGTCAGAGTGGGGTGAGGTAATTAAAAAATGTCCTGGCAATCTCAGCCGGGACATTTTTTATGTATCAAGGTTTTATTCTTCCGTTTCGCGCAGATGCGGGAACAACAACACTTCGCGAATGTGATGTTTATCGGTCAACAACATCGCCAGCCGGTCCACTCCCATCCCGAAACCGCCGCAAGGCGGCATGCCATAGCGCATGGCGCGCAGATAATCCTCGTCCATGGGATGTTTTTCCTCTTCCTCGTCGGTGTAGTCGCGGCCCATTTCATTAAAGCGTTGGTCCTGGTCGAGCGGGTCGTTGAGTTCGGTAAAAGCGTTGCAGAGTTCAAACCCAGCCACGTAGCCCTCAAAACGTTCCACGGTCAACGGATCACCCGGTTTGGATTTTGCCAGCGGAGAGATGTCACGGGGATAGTCATACAGGAAGGTTGGCTGGATGAGTGTCGGTTCCAGGAACTCGCTTAACAAGAAATCGATCAATTTGCCGCGGGTGGACTGAGGATTGGGAGTCTTACCCTTGGCGGTGATGGCACTGAAAAGTGATTCGGCCGTGGGGAGTTTGGCAATATCGATGCCGCTGGTTTCCAGAATACCGTCCCGCATAGCCAGCCGCCGCCAGGGAGGGGTGAAGTCCAATTCGCGGCCCTGATAGTTGATCTTCATGACGCCATTTACCTTCTGGCAGGCATACGAAATCATCTGTTCGGTCAGATCCATCACCTTGAGATAATCTGCGTACGCCCAATAAAACTCCAACTGAGTAAACTCCGGGTTGTGCTTGAACGAGACGCCTTCATTGCGGAAATCGCGCCCGAGTTCATAGACGCGCTCCAGGTTGCCGACCAGCAGGCGTTTCAGATAAAGCTCAAAGGAAATCCTGAGGAATAAATCCTGTTTCAACTGGTTGTGGTGGGTGGTAAACGGTTTGGCCGCCGCGCCGCCATAGATGGGTTGGAGGATGGGCGTCTCGACTTCCAGGAAACCGTGCTCATCCAGGAACTCACGCAAGGCGTGGATGATCCCAGCCCGTTTGCGGAATGTCTCGCGCACCTGGGGATTGACGGCCAGGTCCGCGTAGCGCTGGCGGGCGCGCAACTCCGGATCTTCCAACGCAGCATGCCGGATAGTTTCACCGCTCTCGGTGACTTCATCCTTTGCTGCCGGGAGGGGACTGACAGCCTTAGCCAGTAATTTGAAATCATGAACATGAAGGGTTGCCTCGCCAGTGCGTGTACGGAACATCACGCCAGATGCCTGAATGAAATCTCCAATATCCAGCATTTTATTAAACCAGTCCACGCGTTCCTGGCCGAGTTCGTTCATTCTCAAGAACAACTGGATGCGACCATCCCCGTCTTCGATATGAGCGAAGGTCAGTTTTCCCATGGCACGTGCGGCGCGAATGCGTCCAACCAGCATAGCCTTGATTTCAACTGGTGGCTGGCCTGCAGGTGCGGCCTTTTCTGCGGTTTCAAAGTCTGCAATTACCTGTGCGGAGGTATGTGTCCGTTCGGAGCGAGTGGGATAGGTCTCCACGCCTGCTTTGCGGAGTTCTTCTATTTTATCGAGACGGATTTTTTCAAGCGAGGTATATTCAGTCATGGCGAAACCTTTCTGACTTTATTTTACAACGAAAAGCCCCGCGCACCAGACAGGATGCGCGGGGCCGGATGGGCTTACCGCTTGTTTAATCAACCTTAACGATTTTAACTTTAAACATGCCACCGGGGGCTTCGACGTTGACTTCTTCTCCGGCGCGATGATTCAAAATAGCTTTGCCAATGGGCGATTCGTTCGAGATTTTACCATCGCGTGGGTTGGCTTCCGCGGCCCCAACGATGGTATATTTCTCTGCGCTGGTTCCATCTTCTTTAATCGTAACGGTTGAACCAACCTGCACCAGATCGCCTTTTCCTTTGGTCACTTTTTCATCAATAACCCGCGCGGAGGCCAGGATCATTTCCAATTCCTGGATACGGCCCTCAACGAAGGCTTGCTCGTTTTTGGCGGCTTCATATTCGGCATTCTCAATCAACTCACCACCTTCCATGGCTTCATGGAGGCGGTTGGCAACTTCCAGCCGTTTGGTTGACCGCAGAAATTCCAGCTCGTCGGCGAGTTTTTGATAGCCATCTTTAGTCAAGAATGTCGTCGGCATCTTATTCATCCTGAGAAAATACAAGCATCTCTGTAACAGAGATGCAGTTTTTTGTAGGATTCCCTACCCGGCATTATTATACATGATTCTTTTCGAAAAGCAAGCAGTTTTCCGGGAATATCGTGGCGATGGAGATAAAATTTTTTAGGCAGGCGAGGTTCTTTTTCTTCCTTTTTACCCTTTGCACCACAAACGGAGGCCACCCTGGCTCTCCCAATAGATACGGATCGCCTCACGCATCTTTTCTCGGGTTTCGAAGAGCATCAGGATTTGTGTTGAATAGGCGGCAATGCCACTTTGCCAGAACCCCAATCCCTTTTCTGAGACCGGATAAAGGGCTGCCTTCAGCTCTTTGGTAGCAGGCGCCAGCATTTCAGGGTGGTTGATCAGATATGGAATGTCAGCATAGTACTTGATCGGGCGATCCAGGTGTTCAGCGGCATGACGCGTCAGTACATGGTCCAGGTGACCGCCAACGGCAAGAGGGCTGACGATATTGTCGTCAGGTTGCAGTTCCGAGGTCAGTGCGGCAGCGATATCTGCATCCAGGCCTTTTTCGTAAGTATGAATGGGGATAAATACATCTTCAGGATAGAGCAACTCCCCTGTGGGGGAACGCCGGTAGATG
>CAISEG010000139.1 GCA_903884265.1 uncultured Anaerolineales bacterium
ATGATGGCGATGAGAAGCGCGATAGAGAAAAGCATCCTATTTTCCGTTCTTTGTTTGTATTCGTTCGGAACTTATCCTGATTGGAAGAACTGAATCCGCCACAAATCTCTTTGTTTTTAACGAAGAGGGTGATTATCCTGCGTTTCCAGGAGAACGTCAAGGATGTGTCAAGATAAGACAAGAAAGCGTCAAATTTTTGTCAAGAGCGGAGGAGGTGGAAAGGAATGGATAAAAGCACATTTTAAGGTTCATGCCAGTACCCATAGAAATAGATAACCCAAACTATTAAAAGCAACGAGTTGCTCGTTCGAGCAACTCGTTTGTTGGAAGGGTTGGGAGGATCAGTCTTCTTTGCCTTCTTCATCGCCTTTGGAAGTCTGCTTGGGAGCGCCGCCTAATTTCGGCTCGCTTGGTTTGCTGTCCAGATACTGCTGGAGCAGAGAGGGGGCTTCAGGATGGTCCACATGCAGGGCATGGTCATAATCCCCCGCCGGCGCAGGAGGTTCAAACCGGACCGGACGCCGGACGCCGAGCAGCTCGAAGAACCGGGCAACCCAGACAATCACGCTATAGCGATATTCCTGCATTTTAAGGGACTGCCACTCCACAATGGATGCCATGGCTCCCTGGACACGCGCCTTTTCGCGCACGATGCGGTAGATCTGTTTGGGTTCGCGGTAGCCGATGGGGGAGATCAGGACCAGGTTGGCGGTCAGCACCAGAATACTGAACGAGATCAAGACGACCCAGCCGCCCTCGGTCCATTTGCCGATAATCTGTCCGACGAACACGACCCCGGAAAGTATCGCCGCAAACCCCGCCCCAAAAGCGCCCCAGGAACGTTTTGCACCCATTGGGGAGGTCTTCAAAATATGCCGGCGGATGGCAAAGCCCATCATCATGATCGGCATGAAAACACCGATCCCATAATACGGGATGCCCAAGTCCGTCCTGCCCCGGATAATGAAAGTAATGATGATAACGAGGATGAATGCGATCGTCACTGAACGGGTGAACGTACCACGCTTATCCCGGTACACGATGATCTCCGGGATCTCTCCGATGGCAACATCCCGCCATTCGGTGGCCTGCAAGTCCTGGAAGGCCGTCATGGAGGCAGCCGCCAGCAGGCCCACCGCCAAGATCTGGTAGGCCCAATACAGGATCACACCTCCCGGTATCTGACTAAACCCGATAAAGGACAGATTCGCCACCAGGGAACGTCCGGCCACGCCATTAAAGGCATTAAAGTGGATCGCAAAGTAGGTCAAAAAGGCAGTAGTGACCCCGCCATAGAACAGGAAGGAGGTCTGCACCATGCGCCCGATGCCAGACTTGCCACTGTAGTAATCCCACAGGCCCGCCAGGCGCGGTAAGTGTTGCTTGCCCAACTTCACCAAGGTGAAGTCTTCGTTCTTCACAAACTGGATGCCATTGGACATGGCTTCCAAGCCGCTGAGAGCCACCAGGCCTTTCATGGAGGCGGTCAGCATGTGGTAGGCGGCCTGCCAGAGAGTGGGCGTGGTGGCGGGAGCTGTGTAGGGCAGTGCAGCCACCGTATTGTTTTTTGCCATGAAAAGCCCAACGGCCATGGCAATCGTCAGGAATATGAAGATGCCCAACATGGTAAAAACCACGCGGGCCGATTCCCCGCGGCCGCGAATAGTGAGATACCAGGTGACCGTCACCAAGGCGATCCCGAGACCAACATGGTAATACCAGGCAATGTTATACGAGTTGGTAAGGGACAGCAATTGATCCACTCCGGAGAGACTGGAGACAACGATGGTGAAGATATAATCCTGGAGCAGGACGACCGCCACCACCAGGCTCAAACCGGGCGCCAGGTAGCGCATGGAGGCGGTATAAGAGCCACCGCCTTCGTTGAAGACCCCCAAGGAAAACATGTACAGGAAACCGAATACCGCATTGGCAACAGCGATGATAACCACCGCGATAAAAGCGTATTTCTGCAGATTATAGGGGTGCAAAGCACTCATCATTTCGCCGGTGGCGTAAAAATAGGAGGTGAAATAATCCACACCGAACAGGGCGATAGCAGCCAGCAAGCCGATCTGACCGGCGCCATGGATCAGGGCATCATCCTTCTTTTCCACCGGAGCCGCTTTAAAAGCAATGAAAACGATCACGATAAGTAAAGCAATAGAGAAGATCATAGAGTTCCTTCGTTCTGTATAATATTATCCGGGCTGGATAATGCTCTTTTATCAACCATTATTTTAAGGCGGTAGCCCACTCCGGGTTCGGTGACGATATATCTCGGCCGGGCGGGATCAGCCTCAATCTTACGGCGCAGGTTGCTGATGTTCACCCGCAACAGATGCGAATCCCCCTCGTTGTGGGTACCCCACACATTATGGACA
>CAISEG010000140.1 GCA_903884265.1 uncultured Anaerolineales bacterium
CATTGGCATTCGTCTTGTGCTGAAAACCAGTCCAACACTCGTAAGGCGCGGAGCGTGTTCCACCGACTCGGCTGGTTCTCGCCTTCGTTGATCTCGACCGGCATCTGACCGGGGTACAGGACCTCGAGGTGCCAGCAACCGTCGCCATCACGCTTGGACTCGACCAGGTCAATCGCATCAGCTATGCGTTCATCGGGGGCTACACCGGCTCGGCGCAGGTACTCGAGACCCCGCAACACATCATAGTGCCACCAGGTTGGGAAAGCGAAGCGGCTCCACGCGGAACCGCCCTTGCGATCTTGCTCAATCACCTCGCCAGTCGACCTACGGCGGAAGAGGCGGCGTTCAAGGAGGTACTCCTGCCCGCGGAGACGAGCCGCGGTACCTTCAGGGCTGCTCCCAATGTGCAGCTCATTCTCAAGCAGGGCTTCCAAAACGCATATCGTGGTGTTGAACGACGACCGCGTCGAGCCGTTGACTGCTTCGCAGTTCCAGCCACCATCAGGCAATTGTTCGGCGAGAAGTCGGGAAACGATGCCCCGGATGTCCTGATCGAAGTACGCACCGACTGCCCCAACCTGTCCGTTGATACATGGCTCCAACTCACCGACGAAGAAGGGATTGCCATCACATTCCTGCGGACCGCACCCCTTCCACGTCACGCGGTCGCGGACGAGCCCCACCGCATGGTGCGCCTCGTCACTTGCGGGATCGAGACCCATGTCTCGTAGTAACATCAGGACATGCATGGTTGAGTTCCACCCGCGATTCCACGCCGCGCCACCCCAGCGCCCGTCGGGACTCTGCAGGGCGAGCAGCCGCGCGCCCGCACCCTCGGTTGCGACCCGCGTGCGCTCTGCCGCGACCTCGTCGGTGGGCGCACCGGTCAGGTCCCGCATCACCTGCCAGCGGATCGAAGGGTCGGAATCAAGCAACCACTGTATAACCGACCTCTTTGCCATCGGAGTTTTCCGTCTAAGATGATTGCTCAAAATCTGCTGGTTCTCCTTACTTTGTTCATAAAGACGCTATTAGTAGGCTACCATTAAGGCTTAGTGGCAGGTCGACTTAGCTTCGATACTTCCCCAAGTATACCCACTGCGAGCTATTTTGTTGTGTGCCCGCAGCGGCGGAGCCGCTGATTGCTGGAGGCGAGGTTAGGCGCTATTTCTTGGTTTGCAGATTTGGCGAAATATCTATTTTCTACCAAAGATGATCCCTACCTTCCCCATTATTTTCGGATGCCTCAATAACGTGGGAATTGCCATCATATCCCGAAGCGGTTTGTACTCAAATTGCGAGAGTTTCAGACCTTGGAGATATTCTTCGAACCCGGATGCTTTTCCGTAATATTTCGTAGCATAGAAATAATCAACAAAGGCAAATCTGCCACCAGGCTTCACGACCCGTAGAGCCTCTCGTACTACTTCTCTCTTATCCGCAACTGATTGCACCTCATGGAAGGTCAAGTTGCTTATAGCTCCATCAAATGTATCATTGGCAAACTCCAGTGCAGCTGCATCACCCTTCTGAAAATGGACTCGATCCTCCACGTTGCCTATCTGCGCATTCTTTTCACACACAATTTTCGAATACTCCCAATCCTTTCCCCAGTAATCTGTGCCGATGACTTCAGCCTCGCCATTCTGTTGGGCAAGCTTAACTGCAAGCACCCCATTCCCGGAACCAATATCGAGGATTCTGCCCTTTACCGTTGTTCCCAAACTTTGGATGATAAGGGTATAGACTTTTTCTTGGAATCTTCCGCCCTTTTGCGAGAACATCACATAGGAATAAAGTGGGAACAGGAAACTGATGAGGATTATCAGGAACAGTAACGCCATAATAAGGCGATAAAGGGAACCAAGAGGAATGATGGCTAGAGCACCCAACCCCAAGGTGAATAATCCCAAGATAAGCAAGTTCTTTTTTCGGATCCAATTTCCGTAAACTAATTGTGTTTCCATGTTTCTTTCTGGGTGTTGAACACGCACTTAACGGTTTGTGTAATTGGCGGCGGGGCGGGCGAGGACAATGTTTGGGGGCAATGTTAACTCGAAGCCAGAAAAATGTTTGAAAATGCCGCACGCCGCGAAGCGGCAGTCCCCAGAGTCCAGTGCACGCTGTGTTAGGCGCGTGAGTATTTATTACAAGTACTTTCTAACAATCTCTACACCATTTATTTTCTCTGATACAAATCCGTTCTTTTCGTACATGGAATATGCGCCATGAAAATTGCCATATTCAGTTTGTGCCTTTATTCTTGGGTATGCTTCAATAATCTTTATGCCTTTTCCCTGCGCGTCCTTTATTATTCTTTTGAGTAATTTTTGGGCTATTCCTTTTCGCCTATATTCTTTCTGTACCATGAAGCAGGCTATCGATATTACATTTTCACTCTTATCAGAAAAATCGTTGTATTTAGGGAGTGCAGATTTTATATTAACATTACACCAACCGATCACTTTTCCGTTTTCATATGCCAAATAACCTTTCATCACGCCATTTTCAATGAGCCACTTTGCATATTCTTTTCTTATAGGACTCTTGCTATCATAATCCTTGAGTCTAGGCATGAAGGGGCCCGTACAGTAACATCCTTTCCAGTCTTGATGATCTGAGAAGGCACGATTATCAAAAAAGTCAAACCAATCTGAGGTATTCTCTTTTTTCATCGCTTTGATAATCATGCTATTCTCCTATCGTCCGGTTCATAAGCGTGTATACGGTTAATTCCAGTTAATTGCTTCTGGACGGGTGTTCCAATGAAGCGCCTAACGATGTGGCTCAGCGGCGGGCAATACTCGAAAAATATGGAAGTACGAAAATTAGCGAATTGAGCGCTGCGCACCGCGCCGAAGGGGGCCAGGAGGAGCCGGTGTTAGACGCCTCCTCACTCTCGCGCGATCATAAAATATGAATTTAATCTACGCATCAGATTGCTTCGCAAAGATATACGAGAAAGGTATGGCTATCAGATCACCAATGACATAGGTCGCGTAAATTATAGCAATCGGTAACGCATACATCGGGAACTTTCCCGCAAGCAGGAGAGGCAGAACGACTCCAGCGAACCACACCACTTTGTAACCTAGTTGTAGAAACAGAATCGGCGCATATTTGAGGGGTGATCGCAAGCCCAGTATAGAGAGAAGGCCGAATGATAGATACACACTACCGGTAATCCCAAATGTGATTGGATCCCCATTGGGTAGGGTGAACACCGATTTCATCAGCTCGGGGACAGCGATTATCCCCAGTCCTAATCCACCAGCTCCAACAATGGTGTATATGTACATGAACTTTAGCCAACCCCAGCGAACAGCAGTATCTTTTGACATATTATTTCCTCCTTTCGAACCTGGTCAATCCTGCCAGTGGCAAGCATGAATATTATATAACAAGATGATGCGCAGATCTTCCATGGGCGCCTCTTGAAAGTAGCCAAAGCTCGTCGCCGAGGAATTGACACCCCTGCGGGTGCTTGCTGCGAACCTAGTGGTCTGAGGGGCCATTCCTAAATACGGATCCCTTTTAATCTTCATATTAATAAAGTTTGCCTCGTTGGAGGGTGGGCGGGGTGGACAATGTTCGAGAACAATAAAATCGAATATTGCTTGTGAGACAGAGCTGATATATACTGTGATAGGATAGTATATATTTTGAGGACACACATGGCAGCATACCTCTTTGCATGGAACCCTGAACACTGGGGATGGGATGACCTTGACAAGGCCGCGGAACAAGTAAAACAGGGTCAACCAATCATTAAGACCTGGAGCATAACCGACAACGAGGCAAAGGTCGGCGACCACGCTTTCCTGATCAAACTCGGCCAGGAACCAACGGGCATTATCGCTTCGGGCGGCATCGTTCGGGGACCGTATCGCGATGAAGATCGCAACCCGGACCAGGTCGAAAAGAATGGAGAGAGACTGTGTGTTGATATTAAATTCGATGTATTGTTGGATCCTTGCCTTGATCCAATCCTGAGGCGGGATAAATTGGATGCCCGTACTTTGGAACATTTCAAAGATGATACCCAACAAGCAGGCAGGTTGATCCCGGAAGATATTGCCGAAGACCTGGAGAAAACCTGGGTAATCTACAAGCGGAAGACAACTCAGTCATTACCAGGAAACACCGAAAACCCAAAACTGGTCTTATACCAGGAATATTCCCGCAATTCGATCCATGAGATATTTGCGCCAGGATCGCATCCGCCTGCGCAGACAGAGGCCTGGGAATCACAGGAGATCGTGCCCATTCCCAACTATCCAGGGGATTTCGTGTTTTTCGTTACCCCCGGGCAGGAAAAAGAGGAGCAGGATCCTTCTGCAGAGATAACAGAGGAGGGTGTGCTGACGTGGCAGCCCGGGCCCAGCCAGGCACTTTTTGGGAAACAATTAAAACAGCTGATCAATCATGATGAATCGGTAAACTTTATTTACCTGTTCTTTCGAACAACAGATGAGGGTGAATACACCTACCTGGGGAATTTGAAGTATTTATCCCATCACAGGGACCGGAATTACCAGATTTATTTCAAGTGGCAGTTACTCAGCTGGGAAGCGGGGCAGACGCCTGGCAGGATCGGCCTCGTCGCTGAGGAAAAAACAACCAGGCGCCTTCCTTACTCAAAAAACGGGAAGGTGGGTGCCATGAAATGGCGGGGGGAATGGATGGCGATTATTTTGTTAATTATTGCAGACGTGAGCATGGGATTTCTGATCTTGTTTAGTATCCTGCATAAACAAGCTGTCAAAGCCATGCTACCGACAGGAACTGCAGGGGCAACCCAAACCTCCATCCCGAGTTTAATGCCAATATCGACCCCTACGCTCATCCCGACCTCGCCCCCAACGATGATCCCAACAACACCCCCCACGGAAACAGCAGCCACCCCGGCAGTACCAACACCCATATTTTCCGATCCCTTTCTTGTAGATAACCCGGATAACTGGTTGCTGCCAGCCAAAAGTTATTGGGGTTCATCGGTGGACGCAAGCATCGGCGAAAACAAATTAAAACTAGTGATAAATTGTCCGACCTCCGACAAATACACCTATTGCGTTCCCTATGTCACCCTTTTGCAGCCAACCCTAAAAGATTTCGACCTCAGCTTTGATCTATTAATAGAACAGCAATCGAATAACGCCAATACCGGTGTGGATTTCCGCTTTCGAGAAAGCACTCCAGGCATTTATTATGCGTTCCATATAAATATTCTGGGCGAATACTATATTAATATCTACGATCCCGAGCAAGTACCACTAATCATCCAACCACAAACATTGCCTAAACGCCCAATTTCAGGCGAGACAATATCCTTTAGAATAATTGCAAATAATTCAAGTATCTCGATCTTTGAAAATGGTACCCTGCTCCAAACCGTGGAAAATGATCAATTAAACCTCCCCGGCACATTTTCGGTCTATTACTATATAAGCCAGGGAGGGTCAGCCACGATCAGCATCCAAAACTTCAGGGTCAACGGGGTAAATTAGATCATTTTTTTCGACCCCTGCTGGAGCGGAATATTCCTCCTGCGCGGGGCGGATCATTTTGAGGCTTTGATTTGATATATTCGTCTTATCTCAATAAAAGGAGTAAAGCATGAGCACCCCTCCACGCTGGGACCTATCCAACGTCTACCCCTCGCTCGAATCCAAAGAATTCGAAGCCGCCGTTGCGGCTGTCAAAAGCCAGATCGACGGGCTGGAAAAGCTGTTCGCCGAAAAAGTGACCAAGATGGATGCCAAGACCCCGGTCAAGGAACTGGCCACGGCGGCGGGTGAGGCCATCGAGCGCTTCAACCTCCTGTATGAATCCTCGGGGACGGTGCGCGCCTATATCCAATCGTTCGTGACCACCGACTCGCATAATATCCCGGCCATGAAGAAAATGTCCGAATTCCAGATGGTGGGCGTGCGCATGCAGAACCTGGGCAACCAGTTCCAGGCCTGGGTGGGCAAGATCGCCCCGGTGCTGGAGGAAGTCATCCAGGCCAACCCCAGCGCCAAGGCGCACGCATTCTCGCTGCGGGATACCGCCGAGCAAAGCAAGTACATGATGTCTGCGCCGGAGGAGGCCCTGGCGGCAGAACTTTCGCTGAGCGGGGCCAGCGCGTGGGGCAAACTGCAGGGGACGGTGACCTCGCAACTGACCGTGGACTTCGAACTGGACGGCAAGACCCAGAAATTGCCCATGCCCGCTTTAATTAACCTGCATTCGCACCCGGACGAGAGCGTGCGCCAGCGGGCGTACGAGGCCGAAATGGCCGCCTGGAAAACGGTCGAAGAGCCGCTGGCGGCCTGCATGAACGGCGTCAAGGGGACGGCGAACACGCTCAACCATGCCCGCGGCCGCACCGACGCGCTGCATCCGGCCATCGACATGGCGCGCATCGACCGCCCGACCCTGGAAGCCATGCTGGGTGCGATGGAAGCCTCCTTCCCGACCTTCCGTAAATATTACAAAGCCAAAGCCAAACGGTTCGGCAAGGAAAAACTGGCCTGGTGGGACATTTTTGCCCCGGCCGGCAAGACCGAGAAGAAATACAGTTTTGACGAAGGGCGGGATTTCATCATCACCAACTTTGGCAAGTTCTCGCCCGAACTGGCAGCCTTCGCCAAGCGCGCCTTCGACCAGCACTGGATCGACGCCGAACAGCGCGAAGGCAAGCGCGGCGGGGCGTTCTGCATGGGCGTGCCGGGGGTCAAGGAGAGCCGCGTGCTGTGCAACTTCGACGGCACACTCGACCAGGTGAGCACCATTGCCCACGAACTCGGCCATGCTTTCCATAACGAGTGCGCCTACCAGGCCGGCAAGACCGAGATCCAGCAGGACACACCCATGACCCTGGCCGAGACCGCCTCCATCATGAACGAAACCATTGTCATGGAAGCCGTCCTGGCGCAGACCACCGATCCGCAGGAACAGCTTGCCATCATCGAAACGCAGTTGATCGGGGATGCCCAGGTGATCATGGATATCTATTCACGCTACCTTTTCGAGAAGGATGTGTTCGAACGGCGCGAAAAATCCGAGCTTTCAGCCGGGGACCTGTGCGACAGCATGGAACGCGCCCAGAAAACCGTCTACGGAGACGGCCTGGACGAGAAGTACCTGCACAAGTACATGTGGACCTGGAAGCCGCACTATTACTATGCCGGGCTTTCGTTCTACAATTTCCCCTATGCTTTCGGACTGCTGTTCGGAGCGGGGTTGTACGCCATCTACCAGCAGCGCGGGGCGGACTTTGTGCCCGATTACAAAAACCTGCTGGCCTCCACCGGCGAAGCCTCGGCGGCGGACCTGGCGGCGCGCTTCGGGATCGACATTCGAGCGCGCAAGTTCTGGGAAGGCAGCCTGGGCGTGATCGGGAAGAGAATCGAGAGGTATTGCGAGTTGTAGGGAAAAGAATTAAATAGAACAAGGGTTGCGAGCTTAGGCCGCAACCCTTGTTCTATTATTAATAATTATTCCTTGGATTTGTCCGCTTCGGTGAGGAACATCTTTGGTTCCCGGAGCAGCGCGCCCAGGACGATGCTCACCACCATCAGGGCGATGATCACGACCAGGGAGGTGGTCATCGAACCGGTTGCAGGGGATTTGAAGGCATCCATGGCGAAGATGAAGATAATCCCAGAGATCTGGCCCATCATGATGAGCAAACCGTTGGAGGTGCCCTCCGGAGTGGGGTGAGTGACCTCGGCCCCGTACTGGAAGCCGATCGGCCCCGAGCTGAGCAGGAAGAAGCCCAAGGTGACGGAGGAAGCGATCAGGAGCCAGTAACTGGTGGCGTAAGCGATGCCAACCAGCCCGAGCGTGGCCCCGGCCAGCGCCATGATAATAAACGGCACGCGCTTGCGGTAGCGGTCTGAGAGGGACGGCATGACCAGAGCGCCGACGATACCGCCGACGATCATCAGCCCGCCGACGGTGCCGGCCTGGGTACTGGTGAAACCGCGCGGGGCGATGATATTCTCGATCCAGGTGGTGATGGAGTTGAAAGCCCCCAATCCAATGAAGAAGATGACCAGGAGCAGGATGAAGTTCCGCTGGCGAAACATCTGTTTGAAACCGTCGAAGGACAACGAACGCACTTCCATCCCCGGAGGGCAGGGCGGTGTGGCAGGCCGTTCCTTTGCAAAAACGATAAAGACCAGGGCGGCGACCACGGCGGTGACCCCGTAAGCCAGCAACATACCGGTGATATGGAAATGGATGGTCAGGATGGGGGTCAAGGCCAGGCCCAGGAAGATGCC
>CAISEG010000141.1 GCA_903884265.1 uncultured Anaerolineales bacterium
TCATATAAAAAAGATCTCCCCTGATTTCAACGTGAGCTGGATAGTGGCGATGAACATTTTTCGGGACGATGCCGCCCAGCCGATCATCGGCACCAATTACTCGTTGCACATACCGGCGTATGCTACGCCCATACAGGGGCTTTATCTGGCCAATACCACGCAAATTTATCCCGAGGACAGGGGCATGAACTACGGCGTGCGGCTGGGCAGGGTGGTGGCTGGGTTGGTGTCTGAATATGGCTTGAAGATGGCGGGCTGAGCTCGCCCTATGAACTTTTTAAGTTGAGGATTTAGCGAATGAGATTCCGGTGTAGAAATCTGCGTTCGTTGGACAGTGGTGAATTCGAGTACGTCCGCGTGAATCAAGATGGCTCCGTCCGAGAGTTGTCACCCAAAGAGAAAGAGTATCTCAATACAGAGTTTTCTGTTGGTGATGGAGCTGCTCCTTATATAAAATTTTCATATAAATCCCGAGACGGATGGGGCAGCATATCAGGCTTTCTTCCTCGGGAAAAAGTGCCCACTAATATAGTGATTGAGCCAGTCAATCCTCAATATGATTCTCTTGTGGCCAATAGACCCATTGAATACTTCAAAGAACAAATCCTCGAAGAACACCGAATTAGTGGGGACATCATCGAAACGCATCCCGATGGTTCAGTTACGTGTACCCCTAACCCAAATATATCAAGAAAAGAACGTTTTAAAATAATGCAGCGTGCACGCCTCGAACGGTAACGGAAAGAAGAGGCGCTCGGCAAGTTTTAAAAGTGTGATTGCAAGCATTTTTGTAAACCACAATGATTTATTTCTAATTACAGTCCGCTTATATCTTATAGCTAGCCTTGTGGCTTGTTTGTTGTCCGCACCCGTGTTTTACTGTAGAATACACCCATAGATTTTATGAACGAGAAGATGACCCCGCTGAGACAGCAATACCTCCGTATCAAGAAGAAGTATCCTGATGCCATCGTGTTCTTCCGCCTGGGGGATTTCTACGAGACCTTCGATGACGATGCCAAGGTCGTGTCCAAAGAGTTGGAGATAGTTCTAACGTCGCGGGAGATGGGGAAGGGCAACAAAGTTCCTTTAGCTGGCATACCGTATCATGCTCTGGACAACTATCTGGCCCGACTCATCAACAAGGGGCATAAGGTAGCTATCTGCGAACAACTCAGTGACCCCAAGGCCAAAGGGCTCGTCGATCGTGATGTCGTTCGCGTGGTCACACCGGGCACCGTGGTCGAGCCGGGATTACTGAGAAGCAATGCGAACAATTATCTAGCTTCGATAATAACTGAAGGACAGCAGTCCGGTATCGCCTATGCTGATATAACTACCAGCGAATTCCAGACCACGCAGCTTCCCGCCGAACGCATGCAATCGGAGCTGGAGCGCCTGCGCCCGTCGGAGATCCTGGCCCCGAAGGGCGCTGAAGTGCAGGGCGGCGCTTCTCCGGTCACGCCGGTCGACGTGCAGTATTTTGAGCTGGAAACCACGAGGCATCTCCTGCGCGAGCATTTCGGTGTAGCAAGCCTTGAAGGTTACGGGTGTGCTAATCTGCCGCTGGCAATACGTTCCGCCGGTGCCATCGTGCACTACCTTGGTGAGACGCAGAAGCCGGCATTAAAGCAGTTGACCAGCCTCTCAACCTACAGCACCGAGTCGTTCATGACGCTGGACCCGCAGACGCGCCGCAACCTGGAGCTGTTTCAGACCTTCCGTCA
>CAISEG010000142.1 GCA_903884265.1 uncultured Anaerolineales bacterium
GCCCTTGCGCTTGGCGCAGATGCCATGGCGACAGGCCATTATGCGCGCAAACAGAAGATGGATAATGGCAGGTGGCAACTTTTGCGTTCCATTGACCGTTCGAAGGATCAATCCTATGTTTTACACGTTTTGAACCAGGAGAAACTGGGGCTTGCGCTCTTCCCGGTGGGGGATCATCCCAAACCAGAAATCCGCAGAATCGCCGTAACATTAGGTCTTCCCTCCGCCACCCGGTCTGACAGTCAGGATTTATGTTTCCTTGCCGGGGAAGATTACCGTGAATTCCTGAGGCGTAATGCCCCGGGAATTGGAAATCCTGGTCCCATTCTGACCCGTGAAGGGAAGGTTTTGGGTGAGCATCAGGGACTGGCTTTTTACACGATCGGTCAGCGCAAAGGATTGGGGATTTCATTTCCTGTTCCATTGTATGTGCTATCGAAGGATGTCGCTTCCAATTCCCTGGTGGTGGGGTTGGAAGATGAATTGGGACAATCCTGGTTGACTGCCCTGGATGTCAACTGGTTGAGTGGCGAGTCTCCTGCTGCACCATTTCGTGCGCAGGTCAAAACCCGCTATACTGCGATGGAGTCCGGGGCTACAGTCACTCCGATAGAGCCAGGCAGGGTTTATATCAGCTTTGACAAATCGCAAAGGGATATAACCCCTGGACAGGCTGCCGTATTCTATGACGGCGATGTTGTTGTGGGTGGGGGGACGATCAAATGACATGCGTATAGCCAATATGTGATATACTTTCCGTAGGAGCGAAAATATGACCTTTCCCGCCATTATCTTTGGGATTGTTCTTTCAACAATATATGGGACCGCCTTTCATTTCTGGAAAGGAGGTAGTCTGGGACGGCTTTTTCTTTACATCCTCATCTCCTGGTTGGGGTTTTGGATCGGCCATATTGTTGGCAGTGCTCTTGGCTGGACATTTGCAGCCGCCGGGCCGATCGATGCTGGGATGGCAACCCTTGGCAGTTTTGCCTTTTTATTTGTGGGGGAGTGGTTGAGTCGGGTCGAAATTTCGAAAAAATAACCCCCGCCTTGGATAAAGAAAATCCTCCCCGGCGTGGGGAGGATTTTTTAGGTTCAACTGAGAGATTACAGGGGTTTGACGTGCGCTGCCTGCAGGCCCTTGGGGCCCTGTTCGACTTCGAACTCGACCGCCTGGCCTTCCTGAAGGGTGCGGAACCCATCAGACTCTATGGCGCTGTAGTGGACGAAAACATCCGGGCCGCCTTCGCGTGCGAGGAAGCCGTAGCCCTTCGACGCATTGAACCATTTGACCGTTCCGGTCACACGCTCTGCCATGTTATTACTTCTCCTTACGTGAACAAAAAAAAGAATAGGATAGTGGTGTTCGGTATTCAGTGCGGTCGAGGCGCTGTGGCGATGCGTTTTTAAAAAACACCGACCCATGTGGATTGCTCTTGGGCCGGCTCCCTGCGATTCCCGCATGAACACTTACCACCTACAGCACACATTTTATATTACGGGTTGGAATTCGTCAAGACTTTCGTGATAAGATTAA
>CAISEG010000143.1 GCA_903884265.1 uncultured Anaerolineales bacterium
CACCAGTTGTGTGTCTCGCACCCAGGTATCAAATGACGCCTTTGGCATCTCCATTTGGAGTTGCCCTAAGGCGGACTGCCAGGCTTGTTCGGCGTCCATACCATTTCGACGCTCTACGTTCAACTCAGACAGGCCATTTCCAAAGTGGGGTATCAAATACCCACCAATAAGATTCGTGTTTTCAATAACCCAATTCTGGAGGTCGTCAGTGTCCACCTCCAGATTAATACAGGTACCCGTGAACGAGGTGAACCGCACCAGAGAGAGTTTTGCAAATGTGTCTCGGTCGGCCGCTTCGATGTCCGCCAACGCGTCCTTCCAGCTCTGGATGTCCATATTACATCCCCCCTCGATCGGCCGGAGGCATAATGGGTCGGCGAATATTCTGGGTATTCAGAATAAGATATGGATCGGGTAAATGCACTCCTGACAAAGAGGCATAACTAGACCAGGGGCTCATGCAATCTGGTCTCAAGGTAGTTAGGGCCAAGCGGATCCTGCAGGTACAAGCGCGAATACCGTTATCGACCGAACCGTCTGAGGGGGTTCGCGATAACGATACAGCCTCCCTTACCGGTCCATTGTTGGAATACAAGGAACACCCCCCAATACCCGGTAACAGGGATTGACTAAACAAGCCGATTCTGATAATATACGGAACAGCAAAGAACGTGATCATCGCCTCGATCACCACATATATCAAAAGCAGAGTGCGCCCCCTGCCAGGGGCGTTCTGCTTTAAGTCAGCAAACACCCAAGAGGGTGTCTAACCAAATATGTTTTATAAAGGTCAGGTCATAGTTCATCGGCTCCATAGTGAATTTTGGAAGGATCGCTTTCTCGACATTTATGCGGCAGCAGTGTAACATATTGAAATGGTTTAGGAAAAACGCCCGCCGCTTGCGATAGGTATTTCTCTGTTTATAGACGGCCTCGAGTTGATCGCCGAGTTTGTATATTCCGCTACTCTATCATATAGTAATAAGTTAATAAATTAATAAAGTATTATTGTAATATAGTAATATAATAATACACTATCCCTTCCCCTCCATCAAGGCTCGAACGATCTCTCCCCAGCTGTCCGCGTGTTCGGGAAGGAATCGCGAGCGTTCTTTCAGCAGGCGTACCGCCAGGCCATACACCTGGCTTTGCGTGACCGTCCCCGGCCGCAGGGCCTCCCGGATCTGGAAAGAGATCTGGTCCAGGTAGGATAATTCTTCATCGGTCAACGTGACTGTCTTTCTGCGACGGATGAAGGCACTGTTGGGGTGGCCTCGCCTCTCCTGCTTCGCTTTTGCTTTAGCAGCAAGCCGGGATTCGAGGTCGTACAATTCAGCCCAGGTTGTAGATGGTTTGTTGGATCGGGATTTGGTGTCGCTCATAATGCTGCCTCCTGCTCGTAGTCCGTCCTCGGCGGACGAGCTTTGTAGATTTCAATTGCGTTTTTGACATCGGCAATGTCGGCATGGTCGCGTCCTGCATCCACCAGGAGGTGCAGTGTTTCGTTGCACACGATGATCAGCGGCCGGGGCACGCCTTGTGAAAAATTGTAGAGTTCCTCCAGGGCGTTATCGTTGAAGATCGGTTTGTCCCGGCCGGCGATTGCTAGCCGGAATTGGATCATGCGCGCCATCTCGCTGTAAGAAAGAGGTGCCAGCTTGTGCCAGAACACAACCCGATCAAGCAGAGCCGGGTTGCGGGCAAAGTTACCGTGGATTTCCTGCTGGCCGAATAATACACACTGGATCATCTTGGAAGAGATGTCGAAGTTCAGAAAGTCCTGGATCGGTTGCAAGCTTTCGGGTCCCATGTACTGAGCATCGTCGATGATCAACACCGGGTTCTTTTTTTCCTCGCGTAACCTGATCAGGCTTCTTTCAAAATCCTTCAATTGGTCAGTATAAGTTTTACG
>CAISEG010000144.1 GCA_903884265.1 uncultured Anaerolineales bacterium
ACCAGGAGATAATTGGAGCGCTTGGGGCCGGATCTGTCTGTCCGTTCGTAGTACACCAATTGACCGAGCTCCGGCGCAAGTTGGCGCAATTTCAAACGTCCCTTTGGGGTGTGGAAGAATGTATCTTCCTGCGGGATGATCTGGGCGGGAGTATCGCTGAGCGCTTCTGCACGACGGCAGAGGTCGGCGAAGTTGCGGGCACGGGCTTTGATTTCAATATTTGCGGGCATATTCTCAATTTTACTCCGCTTCGATTAAAATAAAAGAAGAGCAGCGCTTCCCGGTAGTTTGGATGGGGCAGGCGCTCTGCTGTTGCTCCCAACTTTCTTTTTTGCCATTCCAACCCATTTCTACAAATGAGTTCCAGGTAACCAAAGAGTGGAAGGATATCAATTGTCTGATATAAATTAAAGTGCTACACTTGCCCATATTCAAACGTATATTAATTTGATATTCGCGGAGGTCAGAATGAAACCTACAACCTGGTTATATATTGGAGCAGTAATCCTTCTTTTATTGGCTGCCTCTGGCATATGTGTGGGAGGTTTTATCCTGCTTGGCGCTGCCGGTGGAGCGCAGGGTGTAACAGGGATCGGGAGTGTGGGCATGTTATTAGGTGCCATTGCATTGGTGGGCGGTATTGTCATGATCGTCCTTGCTGCCCGGAAAACCAAACAGGATACTGCCCAGAATGTCACCCTCAAAGTGGACCTCCCCGGTGATACGAAGATCGAACAGATGAAGTGTCGTTCCTGCGGCGGCGCGTTGACCGCCGACAACATCAAGCTGGTTAACGGCGCGCCGATGGTCACATGTCCGTACTGCAATACGGTCTATCAACTGACCGAAGAACCCAAATGGTAGTTTTGTTTTATTTTCATATTATCGCAATGGTTTTTGTAAGGAGGTTGTCATGAAAAAACTCCGCCTGCTTGCCTCTTTCGTGCTCATTCTTTTAATGTTCACGATGGTCTCCAGCGTGGCCGCGCAATCGTATTCCTTCAACCTGACCCAGGAGATCGTCAACGTCTCCTGGAACACCGACGGGACAATGGCCCTGGATTACGTTTTTACTTTTGTCAATGATGCCTCCGGCCACGTGATTGATTTTGTGGATGTGGGTATGCCGAATGGCAACTTCAACCTGGGCAATGCCTCTGCTGACGCGAATGGTAAAACCCTTTCAGTTTCCTCTGATTTTCAGGGAGATGGCCCTTATGGATTCTCGGTGGACATGGGTTCCCAGGCCATCCAGCCAGGGGCGACCGGTAGCGTCCATGTGACCGTGAGCGGGATTACCGGCGTACTCTATCCCAGCACTGATTCCGGTAAAACAACTACGTATGCCAGCGGTGAGTTCTCGCCCGCCTATTACACCACTGCCCATGGCGGAACCAATATGACCGTGATTTTCCTTCTCCCGGCAGGCGTCCAGTCGACCGAATCGATCTATTATCCAGCAACCGGGAATTGGCCGTGCGATGTGAACCCCCAGACTGACCTGGATGCGCAGGGGCGGGTGAGGTTCACCTGGGAGTGCTCCAATGCATCCGGCTCCTCCCAATATACCTTTGGCACATCCTTCCCGAAGCAATATGTTCCGGCGGATGTGATCGTTGTGGCCCCGGCGTTTGATATAAGCGGCATTATTAGTAGTGTGATGAATAATTCAAGCGGCATTTGTTGTTTTGGTTTCTTTATCCTTATGTTTATCGGCGCGCCGATCCTGAGCGCGGTCAATCAGAATAAACGCAAACTTGCCTACCTGCCGCCCAAGATCCAGATCGAAGGTCATGGCATCAAGCGCGGTCTCACCGCTGTTGAAGCTGGTCTTTTGATGGAACAGCCGCTCGATAAGGTTATGACTATGATCCTGTTCGGTGTGGTAAAGAAGGACGCCGCCACGGTCATCACCCGTGACCCGCTTAAACTTCAACTGGCCGATCCACTGCCTGCTGATTTGCGTGATTACGAAAGCGATTTTCTGCAGGCATTCGCTGAAGTCGACCTGGCCGCTCGCCGCAAGAAATTGCAGGAAATGACCGTCAAACTGGTCAACAGCCTCTCGGACAAAATGAAGGGCTTCAGCCGCAAGGAAACCATTGCTTACTACCAGAGCATCATGGAGCGCGCCTGGCAGCAGATCGAAGCGGCCGGCACGCCCGATGTCAAGAGCCAGATGTACGATGAATCTCTCGAATGGACCATGCTCGATAAGAATTACGACGAGCGCACCCGTCGCGCCTTCACCGGCCCGATCTTCATACCGATGTGGTGGGGCCGCTATGACCCCGGCTACCATCCGGTCTCGACCGGTAAAACGCCTTCCGTTTCCGCGCCGTCTTCTGGCGGAAGATCACCGGTCAGTATCCCCGGCTCGGCATTCGCGGCTTCGGTCGTCACGGGTGTCCAGGGCTTCTCCAGCCGGGTTCTCGGTGATGTGAAGACCTTTACCTCCGGCGTCACCAACCGCACCAACCCTGTCCCGGTCTCATCGAGTAGTGGCAGTTTTAAGGGTGGCGGTGGCGGCGGGCATTCGTGCGCCTGCGCCTGTGCGTGTGCCGGGTGTGCCTGCGCCTGCGCCGGTGGCGGACGGTAAATTTCCGGTTCTCGTTTGAAGGTTGGAGAACTTAATATAGGTGCCGAATGCTGAAAAAGTTGTTGGATCGAAAACTTACTATCAACACTCCTCAACCCGGCGTGTACCACTACCGCCGCGAGAATCTTGCCGAGAAGAGCCGGATTCACCTCCGGCTCGATCCCGACGGTCATGGCACGTTGATTGTCAACGCCAACCGTATCTTGCACCTTAACCCCACTGCCGCGCTGATGGCGTTCTTTGTCCTGGAGGATACCTCTGAACAGGACACTGTTCGCCTGATCCGGCAAAAATACCATGTGGCTGCCGCCCAGGCCCGCGCGGACTTGGGCACCCTACGCAGCCAGCTGGACGAACTCGTCCGTCCCGACGGAGCCTGCCCGATCCACGAGCTTGGGCTGGAAACGGTCATGCCCTTCTCGGCCCGCCCCACCGCTCCCTACCGGCTGGACTTAGCGCTGACCTATCGCTGCAACAACGACTGCGCCCACTGCTATAACGTTCAGCATCCTTCCCCTAGAGATCTTCCCGCTCTCATACAAGGAGAGCAACCGATAGTGATGGCTGGAGAACTCTCCACCCGCGACTGGATGTGCATCCTCGACAAAGCCTGGGAGCTCGGCATTCCGCATATTATCTTTACCGGCGGGGAACCCACCCTGCGTGCTGACCTGCCCGAACTCGTTGCCCACGCCGAGGAAAATGGACAGATAACCGGTCTGAATACCAATGCCCGGCGCCTCTCGGATCCGCGTTATGTGGAGCAGTTGGTCGCCGCCGGGTTGGACCACGTCCAGATTACGCTCGAGTCGAACAACGCCGAAGTCCATGACCGCATGGTGGGCGCTGGAGGCGCTTTCCCACAGACCGTCAAAGGGTTGAAAAACGCCCTTGCCTCACCGCTGTATGTGATGACCAATACCACCATGCTGCGGACGAATTTTCATACCATCCCGGCGACGCTCGATTTCCTTGCCGACACAGGAGTACTCACGGTGGGGCTTAACGCTTTGATCCACTCGGGTCGAGGTTCCTTGGTGGGCACGGGGCTGGCTGAGTCTGAGTTGATGCCCCTTCTGGAAGTTGCCCGCCGGAAGACCGAAGACCGCGGCCAGCGTCTGATCTGGTACACGCCTACGCAATATTGTGGCTTCGACCCGGTACCGCTTGACCTGGGCGTGAAGGGCTGCACAGCGGCGCTCTATAATATGTGTATTGAGCCGGATGGCGGGGTGCTGCCTTGCCAGTCGTATTACCACCAGC
>CAISEG010000145.1 GCA_903884265.1 uncultured Anaerolineales bacterium
AGAAGCCTGCCGCGAACGCCGAAATTGCTCTTACCTTGCTGCGCTGTGTAGGCTGGTTATCGCGCGACGACTTCTCCACCCGCAAGGGCCATGCTCGACCCTTCCTGGAAACGCCCGGGGCGCAGGTACCAGGCATTTGGACATTCGATTATTCCATTATTCCGCATGCTGGCAATTGGCAGAAAGCTTACCTTCAGGCTTACGCTTTCGAAACACCGTTGCGCCTCGTCTCTACCGGTTTGCACGCTGGAACGCTCCCGGCTTCTGGTTCGTTCGTGAAGTCCGAACCGGCAGCATTTGTCGTCAGCTCCGTCAAACAAAGCGCAGACTGGCGCGGCTGGGTGATGCGCGGTTACAATATCACCGGCGAGCCGCTCAATGTGACCATCAAACCTTGGAAGCCGTTCAAAAAGGTGGAGCAGGTCAATTTGGCGGAGGAAAAACAAGCCTCGTTGAAACCCGACAAGGATGGCTGTGTAACCTTCCCCGTACGTTGGCATGAAATTGTCAGCCTGCGCTTTCAGAATTAACAAAAACAGGGCGACCCAAAGTGGTCGCCCTGGCCTTTATTGGTTGGAAATCTACAAGGATTTCAAATATCGCAGGCAGGCAATCATGGCAGCGGTGGATGCGACCACCCATACCGCCAGGACAACATATGAATAAATGTCAAGCGAGATCCCTGGAATAAAGAAAAATCCGGCTGCTGCCAGAGCCAAAACCAGACCGGTCGCCAGTAGCCATTTTCCGCTGAACCTGTTCACCGGATACCAGATGTCCGGGTTTTCCATCGTCTTCTTCACCCGGAAGCCATAAAATCCATTCGGGGGGATCTTTCCCGTGATCATCGGAACAGAAAGGGCCATTAATAGTATTCCGCTGAATAGGTACATGCTCAATAGGATTAACAAGGATTCCTCCAGGGTTTAGATGCTTTTTCCGGATGCCTCGCTGTTCGTTAAGAAATCCCCGATCCGGCGGCGGAAGAGATTCATATCGAACGGCTTTGACCAGATGTCGTTGGCTCCCGCGTCCAGTGCCAGTTCCCTTTCACCTTCGCAGTTCATGGCAGTGAGCATCACAATCGGGATTTTCGCGCTGATCGGTGGCTGCCGCATCTTCCGGCATAATTCGTATCCGTTCATATCCGGCATCATCACATCCAGGAGGGCTAGGTCGGGTTTATTATTTATTATTGATTGGATTGCTTCAGAACCGTTGTGAGCCATCCTCACCTGGTAGCCTTCTAATTCTAGTATTTTTCCTAGAAGTACTAGGTTAATATCATTATCGTCAACAACCAGGATTTGAAACGGCATAAGCTTAACCACCTTTCCATGAACAATACACGATTAACCACCAATTCGTCAAGCTATAAAGCAAGGTTTGTTGGGTTTTTTCAAAATCAAAAAGTGTCCCTTTTTATAAGCTGCTTTTCTCTGGGATTTAGTGGGATTCACTCACCCAATCACGCGTTTTTTATCTGTTACTTCGATTCCTGAGACCCCTCTTGATGCGAGGTCGGCTATAATAGGTCCATTCGGAGGAATCATGTCAAACGTCTTTGCTTCCCAACATCCGCTCGTCGCTCATAAACTATCCCGCTTGCGCGATAGGAACACAGAACCCAAAAAATTTCGTGAGCTTGTTCGTGAGCTTGCTGCCCTTTTGGCCTACGAAGCCACCGCTGACTTGGTCACGGTTCCCCGTCCTCTGGAGACACCCCTCACTTCGATGACCGGCTCCGAACTAAAAGAAAAGATCGGTCTCGTCCCGATCCTGCGGGCTGGATTGGGGATGGTGGAGGGCTTCTGGGAATTAATGCCTACCGCTGAGGTCTGGCATATCGGCCTGTACCGTGATGAAAAGACCCTTAAGCCGGTGCAATATTACAACAAACTGCCGGTCGAGCCAACCGTTTCCGTCTGTCTTATCCTGGATCCGATGCTCGCCACTGGCGGTTCGGCGGTTGCCACCACCGCCATCGTCAAGCGCTGGGGTGTCAAGAAGATCAAGTTCGTCGGTCTCATCGGCGCGCCGGAAGGTATTGCAACCATGCAAGCTGCTCATCCGGATGTACCCATCTACCTGGCTGCCATCGACGACCACCTGAACGAACGTGGTTATATCTTACCTGGCCTCGGCGACGCCGGCGACCGCCAATTTGGAACTGGATGAGGATTATTCCAAAAATCTTAAGATGTTTTATTGGAATTGCGAAATGGTCGTCTGCCCCTGGTGTGGAACGAATTACGCAGCTTTTCAATCCAATTGCAGCAAATGCGGCGGGCCGATCCAAGCCGTGCAAGCTGTCCCAGCCTTGCCTAGCGAACCCGAGCTGGTTATGCCGCCTCCCCCTCCGCGCGAAATCGCCGATAATTACCGCTGGAAATTGATGCTTGCTGACTCCTGGTCGATGGGCGCAGCCACATTCGCACTGATTGGAGCAATTTTCTTCCTCGTCGGTTTGGTACTGGCCGTTGTCATCGTGACTGCCTTTGTCGGCATCCCGTTCCTGGGAATTGGATTCTTGTTCCTGGGAGGCAGTGGCGCCGTCTTCTATTGGCGTTATAAGGAAGCCGTGAAAGGAGTCGATATCCTGCGGAATGGTGAGGCAGTCATCGGGAAGGTTACCCGCGCCGAATTGAACTATTCCGTTCAGGTCAATGGGCGTAATCCATTGACGATCGGTTATCAATTCCAAGTGGCTGGGAAGGAATATCAAAACACGCTTACCGCCCTGAATCATCTTGATCTGCAATTTGAACCCGGCCAGCGTGTTTGCGTCTTGGTCCTGCCCAACGCACCAGATTACAATTCGCTTTATCCGCACCCGTGAGAATACGGCCGGCTGGCCCGCCGGGGCAGGTGACATCTGAACGTTGGGCGCTGATTCGGGTTATATCTCCATTCAGTCCGAAATCACTCCGTAATAAAAAGCAACTGTATTGATCTTCAATACAGTTGCTTTTTCGTCACCCCACATCCACCCCGCTCAACCTGCTCAGGATCTGATGCAATATCAAGAATGGGAAAATTAACAAGACGTGCAGCACTCCGCTCAGCCCGAAGATCAAAGCCAGCGCCCTCAGGAACTGGTTGAACGGTGGCGCCAGGTTCGCCAGCATCCAGGTCCCCGCCCCAGCCAGGATTGCTACTGCCACCAGCCCCACGACCGATAATCCCAACGGCAGCCAGGCATCTCGGTCGGACTGTGAGGGCATCATCGTGCTGCTGATGGTGAAGGTCAGGTAGAACCACAACCAGAAATCGGGTGCCTGGGGTACAGCTGCCAGTATTCCCCAGAATGCACCCCAATTCGCGCTGCGCGCCAGGTCCCAGAGTGGCAGTAAGTGCATTTGATAAATGGCTGCATACGCCACGAATAGGCTGCCTGTGACCAGGGGTGCCAACCCGATCAGTGCGTCCCGCACGAACCCACCCGATGCGGTTTCAACATATCCCAGGCGGAGCTTGCCATTGGGTTGCGCTTGAGGAATGAGCGAGAATTCTCCGGTTTGTACACCGAGGAGTTTTGCCGAGAGAAAATGGCTGAGTTCATGCAATAATACACCCGGAAAGAAGATCAGGGCGAAGATCACCTGCGTGACACCGATATTTCGGGTCAGGATGAGAAAGAACGCCTGGATCTCGCGGTGCAGGGATCGCTGAAGAAAAACGAAGAGCACCAGCGCCGCCAACAGCCACAGCAGACCATCAAACGCCAGGACGTAACTCAATGCATCGCTCCAGATTCAAAACAAGTGACGCGATTGAGATCCTCCTTCGCGTCACTTCGCTATACAGGTCTTTCTGGGTTATGCTCGTTTTGCCGCCGCCTGCACAATGGCGACGAACTCGTCTACTTTCAGGCTCGCCCCGCCGACCAGCGCCCCGTCGATCTCGGGCTGGCCGAAGAACTCCGCTGCATTAGCCGCTGTCACCGAGCCACCGTAGAGCACGCGGACAGATTGCCCTGTTTGCTCACCGTACATCTCAGACAGAGGCTTGCGGATGAAATCACGGATGACAGCATTGGCATTCTCGCTGGTCGAAGCGCGCCCAGTCCCTATTGCCCACACCGGTTCGTAAGCCACCACGCATTGCGCTGCGAACTCTGGGTCGAGGTCTTTGAGTCCCACCCGGATCTGACGCGAGACCACTTCCGCCGTCCGTCCAGACTCGTACTCGCCCAGGGTCTCGCCAACGCACACGATCGGGATTAATTTCGCGCTTAGCGCCGCCGCGGTTTTCTTGTTCACTGTCTCGTCGGTCTCGCTGAAATACGTCCGCCGCTCGGAGTGACCGACGATGATGTACATGCAAAACTCCGCTACCATCCCGGGTGCAACCTCGCCGGTGAATGCGCCCTTTGCTTCCCAGTACATATTCTGTGCCCCGAGACCGATATCGGTTCCCTGCAGGAGTGCGCCAACCGGGAAGATCGCCATGAATGGCGGGCAGAGCACCTTTTCCACCTCTGTGATTCCTCCCAGGATCGGGGTCATCTCGCTGACGAGCGAACGCGCCTCAGCAATGGTTTTATTCATTTTCCAGTTCCCGGCTACAAACGGTTTTCTCATGATGGCATTATCCCTTCGATATTTAGGTTTTCTGTGACTATGTTATCCCGGATAGATAGAATATTTTTTGTATTAAAAGACACATGCTCGCACCATGAAGGTTTGGTGGGAGGACCTAATAAGCATGAAAACGCAGGACGGGTTTTCTATGCCCGTCCTGCGGATCATCAACGTTTATTTATTCAGCAGTGCCGCCACGCCCGGCAGTTCCTTGCCTTCCAGGAACTCCAAAGAGGCCCCGCCTCCTGTGGAGACGTGTGTCATCTGCTTGGCAACGCCCGCTTTCTTGACCGCGCTGGCGCTGTCGCCGCCGCCAATGACGGTGGTCGCGCCAGAATCGGCCAGAAGTCTCGCCAGGGCAAAGGTTCCTTCGGCGAACTTGGGCATTTCAAACACGCCCACTGGTCCGTTCCAGACAATTAATTTGGCGCCTTTAAGTGTTTCTTTATAGACAGCAATAGTCTTGGGACCGACGTCCATCATCCGCCAGCCGGCTGGGATTTTGTCTACATCCACGGTCTGGCTGTTGGCTTCCGCCTCGAACTTATCGGCTATCACCGCATCCGCTGGTAGCACGATCCGGCTGCCGGACTTTGCCAGGATGGTTTTTGCCAGGTCGATCGAACCAGCTTCCACCAGGCTGTCTTGCATGTTCAGGCCTTTGGCTGCCAGGAAAGTATTAGCCATTCCGCCGCCAATGATGAGTTTGTCGCATTTGGTCAGCAGGTTTTCCACCACCAGGATTTTATCGCTGATCTTGGCGCCCCCTAAAATGGCAATATAGGGATGTTCGGGGTTGGCGGTCGCCCGGCCGAGGTATTCGAGTTCCTTTTCCATCAGGAAGCCGGAAACAGCCGGTAGAAAATGTGCCACGCCCTCAGTCGAGGAATGAGCGCGGTGAGCTGAGCCAAACGCGTCGTTTACGTACACATCGCCCAGCGCGGCCATCTTCTTCGCCAGTTCCATGTCATTCTTCTCTTCTTCGGGGTGGAACCGGGTATTCTCGAGCATGATCACGCCGCCTGGCTTGAGCGCTTTCGCCATCTTCTCCACTTCTGGCCCAACGCAATCCGGTGCCATCTGGACTGGGATGCCGAGGGCTCCAGCCAGCACTTCCGCTGCGGGCTTCAGGCTTAACTCGGGATCAAATCCACCCTTTGGGCGTCCCAGGTGGCTCATCAGTAACAGGGATGCCCCCTGACTGAGTATGTATTTGATCGTTGGGAGAGAGGCTTGGATGCGTTTATCGTCGGTGACCTTTCCACCTTCCATTGGGACGTTGAAGTCCACCCGCATCAGCACGCGCTTGCCTTTTATGTCAATATCCTTAACGGTTTTCTTATTCATAGTTCACCCTCATTAAGGGCAGGCTTTGGGCCTGCCCCTATAGATCCTTAGAGAGACTTTGCCATCAACGCGGCCAGATCTGCAGTGCGCACGGAGTAGCCCCATTCGTTATCGTACCAGGCCACCACCTTGACAAAGTTGTTTTCAGTTTTGCCAAGGACACTCGTGAACGGCAGGTCCACCGACGAGCTGTGCGGATCACCCTTGTAGTCGATGCTGACAAGTGGTTCGTCGATCGCCTGCAGGATGCCTTTATTGCGCGGTAGCTTGGCTGCATCCCGGAAGGCTTGGCGCAATTCGTCGCTGGTGGTGGATTTCTCTAGCTCGGCGGTAAAGTCCACTACAGAGACGGTCGAAGTTGGCACCCGCAAGGCGTAACCCTCGAACTTACCCTTCAGGTTTGGGATCACCAGGGAGATGGCTTTGGCTGCCCCGGTGGTCGTCGGGATGATGTTCATCGCCGCCGCCCGCGCCCTCCGCAAGTCTGAATGCGGCATGTCAAGGATCTTCTGGTCATTGGTGTACGCGTGGATTGTGGTCATGAAAGCCCGCTTGATTACGTACTTGTCATGTACTACTTTTGCTGCTGGAGCCAGGCAGTTTGTGGTGCACGAAGCATTCGAGACCACGTGGTGAGTCTTCGGGTCGTATTTGTCTTCGTTCACACCCATTACGATAGTAATATCTTCGCCTTCGGCTGGTGCGGAAATGATGACTTTCTTGGCCCCGCCGGAGGTGATATGGTTGACAGCTCCCTTGACGGTCTTGCCCTTCTTGTTGACGCCATCATTCTTGATGGTGAAAAGACCGGTGGACTCGATCACGATCTCCACACCCAGGTCCTTCCACGGAATTGCGGATGGATCGGTCTCTTTAAAGGCCATAACCTTCTTGCCGTCGATGAGCAGATGGTCCTCGGCAAATTCAACCGTGCCGTCAAAACGGCCATAGTTCGAGTCGTACTTGAGCAGGTGCGCCATGGTTTTCATGTCGCCGATATCATTGAAAGCAACTACTTCCAATTCTTCGGGATAATAATCCCGTATGGCTTTTAAAACCTGGCGGCCGATTCGGCCAAAACCGTTGATCCCTACTTTGACTGACATGGTAGATCTCCTTATGATATGAATGGGATTTAATTTCAACGCTATTGCGTTGCTTGTTCCCTTATGATCGGCCCGGTGCGCTCATTATAAAGATCCATCAGCACTTGGGCCAGTTTAACCGCCTCGTGATATCCTGTCTGCTTGTGGTCGGCAAGGTCGGAGAGATACAAACGGGGATCGTCCTTAAGCATCTCATCCACCTTCACCCACTGCATGCCATTTTCCAACTTTTTATCATACCATGAATTGCAGACGATGACGTCCACAAGTTCCGGGCCGACCATCTCTTCCAGTGCCCGGATATGGTCCCCCGATGAATATTCGTCGGTCTCACCTTGTTGAGTGGCAATATTCGAGATAAAAATTTTTAAGGCCCGGCTGGATCGGATCGCTTGAAGCAGGTCGCCTACCAGGAGATTGGGCAGGATGCTTGTATAAAGGCTGCCAGGCCCGATCACGATCATGTCCGCGGCCAGGATTGCCTGGATGACAGGTGGGAATGCCGGAGCATTATCCGGTTCAAGCCATACCCGGCTGACACGTCCTGACGCTCTGGGGATCTGGCTCTCGCCTTCCACCCGCACCTCGTTCTGGGAGTTCGGTAATATCACATCCGCCACCAGCCGGACGTTATGCAGTGTAGCCGGGAGAACCTGTCCATGCACCGAGAGGGCTCGCCCGGATTCAGCGATTGCTTTCTCGAAATTACCGGTAATGTCTGTCAGGGCTGAAATAAACAGGTTGCCAAACGAATGCCCGCCCAGGCCTGTATCTTCTCCAAACCGGTATTGGAAGAGTTGTGTTAAAAGAGCTTCGTCATCCGAGAGGGCTGCCAGGCAATTGCGGATATCTCCTGGCGGGAGGATTCCCAGGTTGCGTCGCAGTTCACCCGAAGAACCCCCGTCATCTGCTACCGATACAACCGCTGTCAGGTTATTCGTATACCCCTTCATCCCTCGCAAGACCGCCGCGATTCCATGCCCGCCGCCAATGGCAACGATCCGAGGCCCGCGCTCACGTCGGCGGTATTCGGCCACCTGGTCCACCAGCCGCTGACCAGGCCTCAGGAAAGGTACCAGCAGGGAACGGTTGAGTCTCCATATGCCCAGCCCGATTAACCCAAATCCGAGCCCTGCAAAAATGAGAACGCGCAAGGGGCGTGTCAGGAATCGTAAGGATATAAAGGATATGATCGGCAGCCACCAGGTATCCGGTGCTGACCGGTACATATCCAGTAAGAATAAGGCCATGCCTGTTCCAATTAAGGTAATACCGGCTAGCAGTACCAGGAACCAGCGTTTTACTCCAATACCGGGTACGAACCATTGAAAGAATCGAGAAAGCCCCCGCCAGATGGAATGGAACCAGGTGCGAAACCGTCTAAACATCTGGAGGATGATAGCAGTCTTTAAGGGAATAGTCAACTTTAGAACTCCTCTCAAATCAAAGCTCTCAGCAGCCTCTAGCGAATCACCCCCAGGGAAGTTTGCTGCTGTATCCAGGGATAAGTAGGTTTTGTTGAACGTTATGAAGGCCCCGGTTGGTCGGCCTCCTCCCGGTGCTCTTCCGCAGGTCTCCTTCGCGACCTTCGTGCCTTTTTCGTGCGATCAATACAAAGCGGTCACGTTAATAATGCGACCGTGCTACGCTAAACAGGGACTTATCCATGGGTTCCCCCGCTAACCCGAACTCCTGCTTGCTATCCGCATGTTATAATTTCAACCATGAGTGTCATTGTTGCAATTGACATCGGCGGCACCCAGTTACGCGCTGCAGTATATCCCCTAACTGGAACAACGCCCATTACCGTTCAGCGCACCCCTACCCTTGGCATGGAAGACGGTGTTTTTGAGCGTTTGACCGCCTTGGTTGACTCTGTCTGGCCAATAGAATTGGCCGACGCCATCTCGGTCGCGGCTCCCGGTCCGGTCGATCCTTACAACGGCACGATCATTTCCACCCCCAATATCCCTGCTTGGACGAACTATCCCCTGGCTGAAATGCTCTCCAAACGCTATAAAGTGCCGGCCTATCTCGGGAATGACGCCAACTTGGCCGCCCTGGGTGAATGGAAATACGGAGCCGGTCAAGGCCATCACGACGTACTTTACCTCACCATTAGCACCGGCATTGGCGGAGGAGTGATTAGCAGTGATATGCTCATCGAAGGCAGTCGCGGTATGGCCACCGAACTCGGACATGTTACCGTCCTCTCCGATGGGCCTGTCTGTTCCTGCGGAGTCCGTGGCCATCTCGAAGCTGTCGCCTCCGGGCCTGCGATTGCACGATATGTCCTTGAGCAGATTTCTGCTGGTCGCTTATCCACCCTCAGTTCCGTAAAAAACCTCACCGCTCGCGAGGTGGCTGGAGCCGCCCGCCAGGGGGACGAACTCGCTAAAGAAGCCTTTGTCCGCGCTGGGAATTTTATTGGCCTGGCTGTTGCTGAATTCCTCCACATCTTCAATCCATCCATTGTCATCTTTGGCGGCGGTGTCACCCAGAGCGGTAGCTTGATCCTCGATCCGATCACGGAATCCATGAAACGCAATATCATGGATCCATCTTATCTCTACGGCTTGCAGCTTGCGACGGTTAAATTAGGCGATGACGCTGGTTTGCTCGGCGCCCTCGCTCAAGCCCACATGCGTCTTTCCAAAGTCAGATAGATTACTAGAAGGAGAAGTTCATGGAACCATATAAGTTACCCGGGCCGAAGGCCAAAGCACTCATTAAGCGCGACTCGGCTGTCATCTCGCCGTCTTACCCGCGCGGCGTCCCTTTCGTCATGGATCACGGCAAGGGTACCGAAGTTTGGGACGTGGACGGCAACCGCTTCCTCGATTTTGCAGCCGGGATTGCCGTTGTCTCCACCGGCCACAGCCATCCCAAAGTGGTCAAGGCCATCCAGGAACAGGCTGAAAAGTTTATCCATATTTCATCCGATTTTTATCACGAAAAATGGATCGCCCTTGCAGAAAAGCTTGATGAGATTGCTCCTTTTGGAGAGGAAGCCCAATCCTTCATGACCAACTCCGGCACCGAGGCCGTTGAAACCGCCATTAAATTAGCCCGTTACCACAGCGGGCGGACGAATTTCATCGGCTTCACCGGTGCTTTTCATGGACGTACAATGGGCGCAGTAACCTTTACTGCCAGCAAGACTACTTATCACCGTGGGTTCTATCCCTTGATGAACGGCGTAGTTCATGCTCCGTTCCCCAATCCCTACCGCCCCATTCTCGAACGGCGTTCTGGAGAGGATTACGGCGAGACGGTTGTCCGCTATATTGACGAAGAGATTTTCGGCCATATCGTCCCAGCAGATGAAGTCGCCGGTATCTTGGTTGAATCCATCCAGGGTGAAGGCGGCTATATCGTTCCGCCCCCCGGTTTCTTCCCGGCTTTGCGCGAACTTTGCGATAAAAACAATATTCTGCTCATCGCTGATGAAGTTCAAAGTGGAATGGGCCGCACCGGCAAATGGTGGGCCATCGAACATTTTGACGTGGAACCCGATATCATCACCGCCGCTAAGGGGATCGCTTCCGGTATGCCCCTGGGAGCCTGCATTGCCCGCGATTCCGTGATGGATTGGCCCCGTGGCTCCCACGGTAATACCTTCGGGGGCAACCCGCTTTGTTGCGCCGCCGCCCTGGCCACTATCGACCTGATTGAAAATGAGTATCTCGAAAACGCCGCCACAGTCGGCCAGTATACACTCGATGCTTTGAGTGAGATCATGCCGCGTCATCCTTCCATCGGTGATGTGCGTGGCATCGGCTTGATGATCGGCGTTGAATTCGTTAAGGATCGGAAAAGCAAGGTCCCCGCAGACGAACTCTGCAACAGGGTGGTAGACCTGGCTTTCGAACGCGGCCTGATCTTGCTCAGTTGCGGTAAAAGCGTTATACGCATCGCACCACCCCTTAACATCTCCCAGGCTGAGGTGGACGAAGGGTTGAAGATCTTTGAAGAGGCGCTTTCCTTGGCTGAAAAAGAAGTAAAGTAAGCGCATAAACGACTTGCAAACTCACCCCGGGATACCCTCCCGGGGTGAGTTTTTAGAATGGGATATTCCTGTCTGCTTATTCTAATGAATACCGCCCGCTTACCATTCCTGGAAACTAATTCCTCTTCTTTCGTGATTCACGCCACTGATCGATCTCTCAGAATTGCAAATACATACACACCTCCAATATACAAATAGCATAAATCTACCGGTTCCCGCATCTGTCGGTGATAAAATATTCCAATCGATCTTAACTTGTCGATCATGGATTCCAATGCTTCCTGATTTCCGCGTTCGCCAACGCGATTACCTGCTCGAAATATCCCGCGCCCTCACCCAGGAACTCGACCTGGACAAACTCTTGGCGCGCATCCTGCGCATCTCCATCGAAATGCTTGCCGGTCAGGCGGGAATCCTTGCTCTTAAAGAGACCGGCGGCTGGCGTGTCGCTGCCGCTCATGGCATTCCCCCTGCATTCTTGAGTTATCTCGAACCACTCCTGGCCGAGGAAAAGGCCGCCGAACTCAACTTGGTTGAACTCAACCGCATGTTGAAGGAACTGACCTATACCACCAGCCTGGGATTGCTGAACGGTGTCGGTATTCCCCTCGCCGCTCATGGGCAGGTCATTGGCGTCATCTTTATCTTCCGCAGCTACCCCGATTTGTTTTCAGCCAACGACAAGCTCCTTCTCCAGTCTTTCGCTGACCAGGCCGCCATTGCTGTCTTTAACGCACAATTATATAAACAGATCACTTATGAAAAAGGTCGTCTGGATGCCCTGGTCGATTCCGCCGCCGATGGCATCCTCATCCTTAATGCTGACCACACCATCGAACGCTGTAACATCGCTTTCGAAAAACTCTACGGCCATTCTCGTGCTGACATCCAGTCGAAAGCCCATACTGAGATCATCCGCTGGGCGCGCCGGCCTGATGGTCTCACCCTCGAGGAAGCCGTTGCTGGCGGTTGGCCGCTCACCACGAACGCCTATCTTTATGTGGAAGGGGATCTCCAGCGTCCAGACCCTCCCGCCCTGCCGGTCGGGATTACTTACGCCCCTCTTCTCGCTCCAGACAACACCCTGCGCAATGTCATCGCCACCGTGCGCGATATCACCAAGTTCCGCAATGCGGAACAGATCAAGAATACCTTTGTGTCCATTATCAGCCACGAGCTTAAAACGCCTGTTGCCCTGATTAAAGGTTACGTCAGCACCTTGCGCCGCGAAGATGCCAAATGGGACAAGGCCATCGTCAAGGACAGCCTGGCCGTCATCGAAGAAGAGGCCGACCATTTGGCTGCCATGATCGATGACCTGCTCGACGCTTCTCGGCTACAGGCCGGTGGACTCACCCCCAACCTTTCCGACGTTTCCATCCCGGAATTGGCAGAACGTCTTTCGGAACGCTTCCGCACCCAGACCGACCGTCACACCATCCTGGTGGATTTCCCTACAAAATTCCCCATCATCCTTGCCGATGAAAACCGACTCTCCCAGGTTATCTCCAACCTCTTATCGAATGCCATTAAATATGCCCCCAAAGGCGAGATCTGCATCCGCGGACAGGTTCGACCTGAACAGGTCATCGTCACTATTAGTGACCAGGGTCCGGGAATTGACCCGGCCGATATCCCCTACATCTTCGATCGCTTTTACCGCTCAGACCAGGCTGTTCGCAAAACGAAAGGCGCCGGGCTGGGGCTTTACCTGGCAAAAGCTGTCATCGAAGCCCACGGTGGTCGCATGTGGGTCGACCCGCAACCTGGTTCCGGTGCCCGCATCTGTTTTTCCTTGCCACGTTCGCGCGAATTGAGGTAAGATAGGCCGTTCGCCGGTAACTACCGATCCCATTGTATATCGAGAGAATACATGCCTCCTCAAAAAACCCAGATTTCCTGTCCTCGCTGTCATAAGCCGGTTGTCGTTCAGATCGAGCAACTTTTTGATGTCACTTCCGACCCTGGTGCAAAACAACGTCTCTTGGGTAACGTGTCAAATTTTGCCGCCTGCCAGTCCTGCGGCTATACCGGCCCGTTGGCCACCCCCATTGTCTACCACGACAACGATAAGGAACTCCTGCTCACTTATTTCCCTGGTGAACTCGCCATGCCCGTTAACGATCAGGAAAAACTCATTGGCCCTATCATCACCCAGCTTACCAACCATCTGCCCCCTGAAAAGCGAAAAGGCTACCTCCTCCGCCCGCAGAGTTTCTTGACCTACCAGAGTCTCATTGAGCGCGTCCTCGGTGCAGATGGGATCACCCCGGAGATGATCCAGGCACAACAGAAACGCGTTTCCCTCGTGGAACGTCTGCTTGGTGCGTCCAGTCCGGAGGTCCGTTCGGGGATCATTAAGCAGGATGCAGCCCTTTTTGACGCCGATTTCTTTGCTATTTTCAGCCGTCTGGTTGAAGGTGCCCTCTCCTCCGGTCAGGAACAAGCCGCCCATAAGATGGAGGAGATCCAGAAACAACTCCTCGCTGAGACCGAATATGGGCGCAAGGTCGCCGTACAATCAAATGAGATCCAGGAAGCCATTAAAACCCTGCAGGCTGCCGGGAAGGGACTGGACCGGGAGAAATTGCTTAACATCCTGATCGAGGCTCCCAACGATGACCGCCTGAATGCCCTGGTCAGTTTCACCCGCCCGGGATTGGATTATCTCTTCTTCCAGAGTCTCACCGAGCGCATCGACAAAGGCTCCGGCGAAGAACGTAAGAAGTTGGAGATTTTGCGCGCAAAATTACTTGAGATCACCCGCAAAGTTGACCAGCGCGCCGAAGAAGAATTCAAACATGCCAAAACTTTGCTCAATACTCTATTGTCAGCTGAAAACATTAAACAGGCAACCACCGAACACCTGGATGAAATAAATGATACCTTTGTCCAGGTTCTCAATCGTGCCCTCCAGGATGCCAATAAAAAGAATGATGTTGTTTTGATGCCGAAACTCCAGGAGATTGTAGCCGTGCTGCAGCAAGCCAGCGCCCCGCCTCCCGAATTGGCCCTTCTGGAAGAAATGCTCGCCGCCTCGGATGAGACCGCCCTGATCCAAATGATTGAACAACACGCCGCGGAAATGACCCCCGAATTCAATTCGATCGTTGCCAGCGTCATCTCTCGAAGCGAGGAACAGGCCGGTGGAAAGCCTTCCGGCGAGGAAGCCCAGATGCTGGAAAAGCTCCAGGTAATCTACCGGGCCATCCTGAAGTTCACCATGAAGAAGAATCTGGCCTGATCGCGAAAACTTCCGCAGAGACGAACCTGCGGAAGTTTCTTGACTGGGTACTTCATAAATAATTGCACCTTTTTAGTTGTTATTCGTGTTTTTTGGTTGCTTCAGTTCAGTAATTTTTGCGGTGCCAATATTATTCAATGACAGGTGGGTTATCCAGCCGGATCCCATGACCACGTACCGTCACGATATATTTATGCCCCGGGTCCAGCGAAGCGATCCGGTCTCGCAGGCGGCGCAGGAGCGCATCTAGAGCCTGGTCTGAAACACCAATTGCTTCCTCTTCCCCCCATGTTTCGCTGACCAATTGTTGTCTGTCCACCACTTGTCCTTGATGGTCTGAGAGTATTTGCAGCAAGTGAAACTGCAAAGCTGAAAGTGGCGGGTCGATCAAAAGATTGTCCACCCAGGCTCTGCGGGAGCGCATGTCGAGCCGCAATCGCCCTGAAATATCTCCAGAGTCTGCCAACGGGACGGTCGCGTCGGAGGTCAGGTAGATGAATTGCTGGGCTAATGCGATCTGTACCGTGTCCCCATCCAGCAAGGTTACCTGCCCCACCACCGGGGTCCCATTACGATGGACTCCGTTTTTACTGCCCAGATCTTCCAGGACAATCCCTTCAGGTGTTGGGGTCAGCCGGGCATGGAAACGAGAAACCTGCCTGTCTTGTATGATCACTTCACAGGTCAGCTCACGTCCGATGGTAAGGATCTTGTCTACCACCCACCGCTCACCTTTAAGAGGACCGGTCTGTCCGATTAATAAGGGGGCTTCTTCCAAGTTTCCATCCATATCATATCCTTCTGGAGAAGTGGATTATACAACAGGATACAAAAAGACGCTTATAATATGTCTAATTGTAAACGGATGCGCCCCGCTGGTCAAACAACGCCGAAACCCCGACAACTGGGCGCTGCCTGATTTTTCGTTTACTGCGAATCGAACCAATATGCCTATCGCGCTGAAAACCGGAGAGGTGCTGCGCGGCCGTTATCGTATTCGCGAGCGCATTGGTCAGGGAGGTATGGGAAATATCTACCTGGCCGATGACCTGCGTCTGGAAGGACGCCGTTGTGCGCTCAAAGAAGTCGAGCACGACCGTACAGTACCCGCCAAACTGCTCAAGGAGGCTCGTCAGCAATTCCTGCATGAAGCCACTGTTTTGGCGCGCTTGGATCATCCGAACCTGCCCAAGGTCTCAGACTACTTCTCTATCGGTCCGCGCGACTACCTGGTGATGGATTACATCCCTGGCAAGGATCTGCGCCTTCGCATGTTGGATGCAAAGCAGAAGAACATCTTCCTGCCCGAAGAAGATGTTCTTGGATGGGCTAACCAACTGGCAGATGCTCTTACATACCTTCACAACCAGACCCCGCCGCTCGTCCATCGGGATGTGAAACCCTCCAACCTGAAGATCACCCCCAATGGCCTGCTCAAATTGGTGGACTTTGGCTTGGTCAAAGCCCTCGTTCCTGACGAAATGACGATTACCGTCATCCAGGGGCGTGGTACCGCCCTGTACACCCCGTTGGAACAATACGGCGGTGATGGTGTCCATACCGACGTCCGCAGTGATATTTATGCTTTTGGCTGCACCCTCTACCACCTGATGACAAATACCCCGCCCACCGACGCCCGCGATCGCTTTTTACACCCCTCCAGTATGCCGGCACCGCGCAAACTAAATCCTGCCCTAAGCCAGCGCACCGAACGCGCCATCCTGTGGGCAATGGAACTGCACCCGAATGATCGTCCAGCTACAGCCGAGGATCTCCGTCAATTCTTGATCGGAACGCGCGAATTGCCTCCTCGTCCGCAGGGACTGGCGCACAAACAAAGTTCGTTTTTCCAACTCGCCAGTGGAAAACCAGAGCAGGTTTTGCTCTGGGTCTCGGCAGGGTTATTGCTTGTTAGTTTGGTTGCTTCGTTGATTCCATAGACAGGCGCATCCAGGTATATGCAGCCCCATAGCCTGCTGCTGCGCCTAATAAGACTACCCCCATCATCCCCAACCATCCGTTTTTTTGAAGTAAACCTGCAGCTCCCGGTAATCTCACAGCCAGGTATGTATACGCCACCAACCCGCCTGCGGTAATACACAATGCCGCCCGCACTGCCCACCGCTTGGCGAAGTACAACTTGCCGGTCCAGTAACCGAGCGAGGCCAGTCCCCCCAGGAGAATCAGCATCCAAAACCAACCCCCTAGGCCTGGATATCCCTCCGCTAGGGGTGATGAAGGTGTTACTACCGGGGTGGCAACGACTTCCTTGGTCGGAGTAACACTGGCGATGGGAGTAGGGGCAACCACGGTCACACCGAAGCCCTCACTGGAAACATCTAATTGCAGGGCAACCGATGTCAGCGCAGGGTCGCTCTCTGCTCGGATTTCAAGCAGCCCCGGGCGGTCGATACTGAATGAAGCTCCTGCCACTCCTTGATTCGTGGCCGCATAGATCTGCTGAACTACTCCCCCCTCCCCGCTCAATAAAATGCTGAAGCGAACCTCCGTCCCGTCCGGCACCGTGTGCCCGTTATGGTCAAAAATGATGCTTGTCTGCACCGTAACGGTGTCGCCAACACGGAAAGATGGCGTGGGAGTCGCTTCGGGTGTCGCTGCTTCCGTCGGGACTGGCACAGGAGTGGGATTGATGGAAAGGCCGATGACTTGATTCGGATCGGGGGATGTAGCCTCGAACAAGTCGTATCCGATCCCTGGGACGGAAACAGGCAGGGAACCCATTGGAGCAAGCTCCCGGAAAAGCAGGCGGGCTGCCACTTCTACGAATGGTGCAGATTTGCTGTACAGGCAGTAGTAGGCAGTTAATTTGGAAATATCCGTCGCATCGAGATAATACGGTGCATTGAATGCAAACACGATAATTCTTTTATCGCGCAGCAAGTCTGGCCGCTCGGAAAGGAAATCGTGCAGGAGTACGGTCTGGGACTCACCGGGTTCTGCATCCAGCATATTGATGACTACCCAATCCGCCTGGCCCAAAGAGCCTTCCAGGTCGGGATCTCCCTCCCCGCCCTCAAGAATGGCGCTCAAACTTGTCAGCGGATAGGAGATCAAATGGCTGACCTGCACTTGCCCGCCCGCATGCGGACCATAAAGGCGCAGGATCACATTTTGAAGTGCATCCACCGCCAGCATTGATTCCTCTCCGCAAGTGCTGCACTGGCTTCCTTGACGGGTATCGGTTATAAAAACGATTCGGTCGCTCAGCACAGGGGGTGACGGGAGGACAGTATTCAGATCCGCGATATCCGGGTTGACCAGGGTGGCAGACTCGCGGGCAACTTTAAACGTTACCGCTTCAGACGTCCCGATCTTTGCCAGCCCCTCCACCGGCGGGATTACCTGCGCCAGGGTAAAACCATTGTAGGTACGATATTTGGCGGTTAGGATGCGCAGAACTGCGTCATCCACACGCTGGGCAAAAGCTGGGTCTTCGCGATATTTTTGATTGAAGAACTCGATCGCGCTGACGACAGTCGTGTAATTATCCGGCTCGTCACTTGCAATGATATTTCCCATAAAGAGCAGGTCATTTCCAGCCAGAAAAGCATCCCGTACCACCAGGCGCGCCATGAAAGATTGCCCGGTTGGATCATAGAAACGATGGACGGTCTGGCTGCCGAGGTCGTCGCTGACCATCAATCCTCCCCCAGTACGCCAGGTGGCAAAGGCTGGCAGGGTTAGTATCTGCGAAAGAGCCTCCGGGTCAAAACTGACTGGGCGCGTCGTGGAGCGGATATTACCCTGGAAACCCTGGTAGCGGATGTGGGAGACCAGCAGGCCGTCAGCCGTGCTTTCAGGAGTAGAGGCGTTCCCCGTAACAGAAAAATAGGGGGCCAATTCGATTTGTTTCAATTGCTCAAGTGACTTGCGGACGGTGGCTGGTTCTCCTCCAGCAGGACGGTCTGCGCTGCCGCGGCCCGGGAAGTGGTCGGCAATAACCATCATTCGCCCGTTGCTGCCGGTATGCAAACCCGTAATATAGGCACTCCCCATCGCCCCCACCCAATACGGATCGCCACCAAAAGCGCTTGCACCCAGTCCGTTCCCCAGCGTGGACCCGGGCGACTCGAGTACATCCAGCGAAGGTCCAAAATAGAGGTTGATTCCGAGGCTTGATAATTCCTGTCCTGCCACCCAACCCACCTGTTCAGCCAGCGCAGGATCCCAGCTGGCGCCGAGTGCCATCAGGTCTGGCAAAGGCGTCAGTCCATTCAGGATCTGGTCATTGGGATATCCATCGCCATCTTGTGAAATTCCCACAAAGAGAGGAATGTAATTCGCCGGGGTGGATGTCGCTGTCGGTGCAACGGTGGGTGTGCCGGTATCTGGGCCGGCGGGAACGCCTTGCGATGCCTGCCATTCCGCCGATTGCAGTTGGTTAATTAATTGGTAAGCGCTTGAAACGGTAGCGGGCGCAGCTACAAAATTGTCATTTCCGGCCTGTAAAACCACTCCTCCCACATGATAATTGTTGATCAGGTTATAGATCTGGGATTTCTGGTCTGCGCTGGAACCAGTAAAGGTGACTAAAAAGAGTTGTCCCACCCGTTCTTCCGGCGTCATTTTCGCCAACATCTGGGCGGCATTCCCTGCTGGGTCGTTGCCTTGGAACGATTCGTTCGCGCGCACATTCGCCGTTTGGCTATACGATAACGCCAACGAAACCAATAGCAGAATGGATGGGAAACAGCGAAGGTTCATTTTTTACCGCTGACCGGGGTAATGAAGGATGCTAATTGCGGCTCACTCTTTATGGGAACCGCTCCAGCTGGATTATTTATCTCTCCCGAGCAGGTGGAGCGCCAATGCCAGGTCAGCGGTAATGATACCGTCCACACCCAGGCCGATCACGCCCCTGATATCCGCTTCGGTAACAACCGTCCAAACGTTAACTTTTTTCCCGGCGGCATGAACACGCTCAACCAGGCCGGCGTCCAGGTCTTTGAAGTGTGGATGCAGGGCAGCGTAACCAGCGCCACGCCATGAAAACGAGCGGCCCCAGAACCCTATCCAACCGGGTATGGTAAGCAAACCGCAGGGCACCTCCGGTAGAAGCCGGTGCGCCCGCCGCAGGTTGCCTGCAAAGAAAGACGAGAAGAGGATGCACTCCTGCATGGCGTGTTTCCTGACTAACTCCACCACCTTCATTACCAGCCCGTCATTCAGAGTGGAATAGTTGGTCAGTTCCACATTCATATAGAGACGTTTACCAAGCGTCTCGAAGACCTCATCCAGGGTGGGAATCTTTTCGCCGGGGAATTGCCCGGGAAATTGAACACCCGCATCCAGCTCGCGCAGCGCCGCTAGGGGCAGCTTTGCCGCTTTCCCGGTCCCATTCGTTGTCCGGTCCACGGTCGGGTCATGCAGAATGATCACCTCGCCGTCCGCGGATAATTTCACGTCGAATTCAACGCCATCGGTACCTTTTTCAGCCGCCTGCCGGAATGCTGCCAGCGTATTCTCAGGAGCATGAGCTTTGTCGCCGCGATGGGCAATCACGATCGGGGAAGGTAAATTATTCCACATTTTAGATATCCACAAAGTAGGCTTGAGAGGCGCGGTCGATCATTTCATTTGTCATTGTCGGGTCGGTCGAAAGAAAGCGTGCGATATCGAGGATCTGGTCGCATAGATCCCGCGGGTGGGAAGCGCGTAATTTTCGATTGCGCTTGATGTAGTACTCCTGCAGCAGATAGGCCAACCCCTCATCGTTGTAAGGAATACCCTTTTGCTGGGATACGCGCTTGAATATTTCTCGGTATTCCTCAAAAGACGGGTCGGATATTTCAACCTTATGGCGCAGACGGCGCAGGAAAGCCTCATCCACCAGGTCGCGTGGCGGTAGGTTGGTGGAAAATACCACCAGCACATCAAATGGGATTTCAATTTTACGCCCGGTGTGCAGGGTCAGGTAATCGACACGGTTTTCCAGCGGCACGATCCAACGATTGAGTAGATCGCGCGGTCTCACCTGCTGCCTGCCAAAATCGTCGATCAATAGGATGCCCCCGTTGGCCTTGACTTGGAACGGGGCTTCGTAGTATTTGTGCGTGTCGTCAAAGACGAGGTCGAGTCCTGCCAGGGTTAGTTCGCCGCCCACCATAATAAAAGGACGCCGGATTTTAATCCAGCGCGGGTCACGCCGTCCGTTTGAACGCAGGCTGCCGGTCCCCGGTTGCGAATCCGAATCGGGCGCCCGTTGGTGGTTGACCGAGTCGTATAATTTGACGATCTGCCCATCCAGGTAAAGCGCATACGGGATGTACATCGTCTGGCTGAGCACGAGATTGCCAAACGCTTTTGCTACGCTGGTCTTGCCGTTACCGGGAGGCCCATAAAGGAATATCGACGTGCCCGAGTTCAGAGCTGGGCCAAGACGTTGGAGAATTTTCTCAGAAAGGACTAATTGGGAGAGAAGCTGGCGCATCGTCCGGCCGGTGATCGCCACCCGGCCTCGACTCTGGCGGCGGATGGATTCATTATAAACTTCGATCGGCACAGGTGCCGGGCCTGCATATTGGCTGCGCTCGAGAGCCTCACGCGCGCGGACAATCCCTGCGCCTGTGATGGCATATTGATACGAACCTTCGCCCACGCCCATCTGGGAGGATTTCACCTCGATGAGCTTCTCGTGTTTGAGCGACTCAAGGATCTGGTCAACGATCCCTGCAAAAGGCAGGGCGATTTCCTCGGCAGTCATAAAGCCGGTCAAATAGCCCTGGAAATAAAATATTTTTAATGCCAGGTCCTGCAGCCAGAGTAACGACAGGCCAGTATCTTCCAACTTGTTTAGTGGCGGAGGGACAAATGATCCCCCTTGATTAGCGGATTTACCTCTTGGTACAGCAGTCATAACGGCCTCCGGATTGAATGTACAGGTGAATTATAGCACGCCGGTTTTCTTCTCGGGCAGCTAATCTCATTTATAATCAACCTATGAGCCTTTCCGTGATCATTCCGGTTTATAACGAAATTGCCACCATCAAGATAGTCTTGGAACGCGTCCTGGCAACCGGGCTTGCCACCGAGATCCTTCTCGTGGATGATGGCTCTACCGACGGCACGCGTGACCTGCTCATAGGGCTGGATGGTCACCAGGGCATTCGCGTGATCCTCCATCCGAAAAACCGGGGCAAAGGCGCCGCGGTGCGTACAGGCATCTCTGCCGCCACCGGCAACGTCGTCCTGATCCAGGATGCCGACCTGGAGTACGATCCGTGCGATTTTCCTGCCCTGCTCAAACCCATTCAAGAGGGCAAAGCGGATGTCGTCTATGGGTCGCGCTTCATGGGTGGGCCTCACAGGGTAACAATGTTCTGGCACCTGCTTGCTAACCAGTTGCTCACCCTGACGACCAATCTTCTCTATAACTCCATCTTGAGCGACATGGAAACTGGTTACAAGGCCTTCCGCCGGGAAGTTCTCGAAAATATCAAGCTGCGCGCAAACCGCTTCGATTTCGAACCGGAATTTACTGCAAAAATCTTAAAGCAGAAAGCGCGCATCTTTGAAGTACCCATTTCTTTCAACCCGAGGGATTATGCCGACGGTAAGAAGATTAAGTTCCTGGACGCCTTTGCGGCTCTTTGGGCTTTGATCAAATACAGATTCATGGATTGATAACCAACCACCCGGCACTTTGTAAAATGGTCACAGAACCTTGTTCCGCCCGCATGCTCATCTCGGACGCGAGTGCTGGGGAGGGTCGGTAAAACCCGTAAAAACACATCTATTCGTTAATAAAGAATAACACGAGAGCGAAAGCTTGGTCTACAGCGCGGTCGAGGCTACCCTGCTCTTAATTACGATCAATGAACGAATGACTGACTCCTGGCTGTGTGAAGCGAATTGCGTAGTGGTCGCTTACTAGTTGCTTGGCAAGCAGAACGACCTATTTGAACCTGATCCCACCGGCACTTTTACTATACCCCGATTTTTCAGTCTTTCGAAAAATCCAAACCTTAACCGTGTAGAGTATAATTAATTTCGATATAAATCCCGCAGCCTTGTTTTCCTCGAGCAGTTATGGGCCTTTATCATTCACAAAGTTATTTTTTGTCGGGTCGAAGGATTTGCTATTGGAAAACTGCGGGACAGTTCGAAAACATACACACTCTGCGTTCGATGAAATTGGTCTTGCTTATCGGGTGAAGAGCGCCAAGGAACCTGTGAATTTCGCAAACAGGTCGCCATCCAAAGCGCTATTCAATTGAAATTTGAGATTCGGGCCTGCCTGCTGTTTAACACGGCCGAATTGAAGGAGAATAATTCTGAATACCTTAATTGACGCCATGGAACGTGCCATTCAGGAAATTATGCAATGGCCCGGAAAGACCATCCAGGTCTTTCACCATAACGATTCGGATGGGCTTACTTCAGGCGCCATCCTCGAGCGCGCCTTGGAAAGGCAAGGATACAAAGTCCAGCGCTACTGTTTGGAAAAACCATATCCCGCAGTTCTCAAAAAAGTTTACGAACAAGAGGGAAGGATCCTTATCTTTGCCGATTTTGCGGGCAGGATCGCACCGCTGCTTTCCGAATTGAACAAGGGCAGAAATCTGACCCTGATCCTGGACCACCATGTCGCTGAAGCCTCGACCGATCCGAGAGTTCTCAACCTTGACCCGGATCTATTTGGATTGAAAGGGGATCGGGATATTTCCGCTTCGACGACCTGCTATCTTTTTGCTCGGGCACTGGATCCGGTCAATCGTGACATGGCGCATATCGCTGCCGTGGGAGCGGTGGGAGACGGTTTTTTTGTGGATGGCGCGCTGGTGAGCCAAAACCGGGACGCGGCAATGGAAGCTGTCCAACAAGGGATGATCGAGATCAGGAAACATGCAACCGGTGAACAGTACCTGTTGACAACTTCGAAAGGGCCGATCAACTGCATTGAATTCGGTGACTATCTTGATGTATTGGGGGGAGTTGGTTATTACCAAAAAGGACCAGACATGGGGGTCAGGGTTTGCCTTGAAGGGATCTCACCGGAGTCGGACCGGATGGTCGAAGAATTAAAAGCCATCCGAACGAAGATATTTAACGATGAGATCGCGAGGCTCCAACCAGGTGCTATGAAACAAGCGCCCCATATCCAATGGTTCCATGTTGAAAAACGCTTATTCCCGATGGGAGTAAAAATGATCGGGGCATTCTGTGATGCTATTAAAGACACCAACCTTATTGATCCCCGGAAATACCTTGCAGGATTTCAGGTCATTCCCGACGAGATCCCGGGTTTCGACGCTATTAAGTTTAACCAGGTGAAGATCTCCATGCGGGCGTCTCCTTATATGGAAGGGGAGATCCGGGCAGGCAGAGCAATGGGACTCAATATATTGCTCCCCGAAGCGACGAATAGACTTGGAGGATTTTCTGATGCCTGCCATAGTCTGACGGCTGCCACCACGGTAGCCATTGGTAAGGAAGAAAAACTGATCGAGGAAATGGAACAAATTTTAAAAGGAGAATCGTATGGCTAAAGGAACTGGTTTTGGAAAAACGATCTTGATCGGCGATCAATTTGTTCTGGATGAAGTTCCCGCGATTGTTTCGTCAATCCCCTTTGAAACGGTGACAACGGTGGAAAGGGTTGACGGTGATGGCTGGATCTTGGAAGACAACCGCATTGAGGTTCCGGGATATAAGGAAAAGAAAAAGGAACAGCAGGCGCGCTCGATAGATAGGGTTCTCGAGGTCATGCACATTGACGTCAAAAAGAACCCGATCAAGATTACTGTTGGGGGGACATTACTGGCTGGCAGTGGGGTGGGCGCCAGTGCTGCCAGTTGCGTTTCGCTTGCACGCGCATTGAACGAAGAGTTCAAGTTGGGTTGTCCGATCGAGGAGATTAACCGGGTGGCCTGGCAGGGCGAGTTTCCTTACCATGGGGTTGCGAGTGGGGTTGATAATACCGCCTCAACCTATGGCGGGCTCATTCTCTTCTATTTAAAGGATGGAAAACAACATTTTGAAAGGATCAAGACCCCGAAATCATTTGAAATAGTATTGGCCAACAGCGGCGTCACAGTGAATACCGCCGCCCTCGATGAGTTTATTGATCTGCAAAAGAAAGAAGATCCTGCCCTTTTTGCATCTCGTCTCAAGGCCATCACTGCCCAGGTTTTTGACATGAAAAAGGCCCTTGAAGCTGGTGATCTGGAGAAGGTTGGAAAGATTATGTCGGATAATCACAAGATCCTGGTCGATATGGTCATGTCTCACGAAACTCTGGACTACTTGTGCAAACTGGCCATCGAAAAGGGAGCTTTGGGGGCCAAGGTCACCGGAGGAGGCAGAGGCGGCTATATGGTTTCTTTGACTCCCGGGAAGCAGCTCCAGGATACGGTCGCTTCAGCTTTCGAAAAGGAAGGCTATAAGCTCATTCGGGCAACCATCGGTGGAAGTTGATTGCATCGATGGCTTACCTGACCTCCATTCAAGCCAGCTACAGCACCAGCCAGGCGAGTAACAATATCAGCGGGCAGGAGCTGTAATGAGCGACCTGCCCATCCCAAGACACTTCTTTTCCGGGTATCTCTTCGACCTGGATGGGACAGTCTATCTGGGGGAAGCCCTGCTCCCCACCGCGGGCGAAACCCTGACGGCCTTGCGCAGGCATGGCTCCCGTACGATTTTTATTTCCAACAACCCCACCCATGCGCGCCAGGACTACGCTGATAAGCTCACCCGCCTGGGTGTGCCAACCCCCATTGAAGATATTCTGACTTCGTCGCTTGTGATGGTGGATTTTCTGAAGCGGCGTATGCCGGGTGCCCGTCTGTTCGTTGTCGGCGAGGAACCGCTGTGCGCAGAGCTGCGCCGTGGAGGCTTCGAGCTCACCGAGCAGGCGCTAAATGTTGATGCCGTCATCGCCAGCTTCGACCGCACCTTAGTTTACCGCAAGCTGCAGATCGCCTTCGACGCCATCCGGGCCGGGGCGCGTTTCTTCGCCACCAACCCGGACCGTTACTGCCCTGTCCCCGGCGGCGGTGAGCCCGACTGCGCCGCCATCATTGCCGCCATCGAAGCCTGCACCAATACGCACGTCGAAGCTGTGGTCGGCAAGCCGTCCAACTACATGATTGATGCCGCCCTGAACTTGATGGACTTGCCGGCCGCCGATTGCCTGATGACCGGCGACCGGTTGGAGACAGACATATTGATGGGCCGGGAGGCCGGCATGTCCACCGCACTGGCACTGACCGGTGCGACTCCTGAATCCGCCCTGGCGGGCTCGTCCATCCAGCCGACCTACGTCCTGCGCCATTTGAGTGACCTTCTACCGTAACCTCGCCATTCACACCCAAGATCCTCCTGGTGGACGACAGCTCTACGCTTGGTAAGGGTCATCGTTTGGTCTCTTTTGCTATGGGCAAAGCAGGGCAGTTATATGTCATCCTTGCATCGATAAAATTAGAACAAATTTTCTGTTATAATGGTCCCATGGCTTTCTGGTATCGTCTCCTCTACAGGTTTGGCCTGCGCCGCGATCCCGGTCCCCGTTCCTACGAACTGGATGTCGCTTTGCACACAGCCCTTGAAGACCTGGCCCTCCGCGAACAACGCCCGGCAAACGAGGTCGTTTCAGAGCTGGTCGCTAGTGGCTTGGACCGGCGTTTCTCGCAAGAGGACCTTCTCCAGCGCTGGCGATCCCTTTCGCCCCGCGAACAGGATGTCTCGGCCCTGGCTTGCATCGGTTATACCAACCGTCAGATTGCCGCCCGGCTGGGCATCTCCCCTGAAACGGTCAAGACCCACCTCCACAACGCCCTGGTCAAATTCAACCTGCACAGCCGCTCCGAACTGCATTTGCTGATGGCCGGCTGGGACTTCTCTGCCTGGGAACGCCAGGTCTGAGCCCCATGCTCGGAAAGCCCCCGCCTCTGCCTCCCCCATCCGGTGAACCCTTTTCTCCCCCATCGCCTCCCCCGTCGGGGGATTTTCATGTGGCCGTGTTGGGGCTATGCTGTCAGCATGGACATCCTGCCCCTCCCCCCTCCTCGTTCCCTGACCGTCTTCTGCGCCCCCGGCGGATCGCTCGAACCGGTTGCACAGGTCATGGCGGAACTGGCCCTGCGCGGCCCGCTGACCGTCCTGGACGGCGGCAACCGCTTCCCCGCCTATCACCTGATTAGGCTCATCAGCGGCCGCATTTTCGATCCGTCTTCCGTCCTGCAGCATACCTTCATCCGACGCGCCTTCACCTGCCACCAGGTGCTGGCCATGCTTGAGGGCACACTCACATTGCCCCAGCCCTGCATCCTCCTCGACCTCCTGGCCACTTTCTATGATGAGCAGGTTCCCGTGCAGGAAGTCCGCCGCCTGTTGGATGGCGCCTTACGCCAGGTCGAACGCCTGTGTCAGGTCTCCCCGGTCCTGGTGACCGCCACCCCGCCGCACACCACTGGCCGGGCTTTTCTGCTGGAGCAGCTCTGCGCCCGCGCCGATCAGCTCTTCGCCCTCGAACTGCCCGCCTCGCCGCCCCTTCAACCTGCCCTCTTCTAGTCGCTGCTATGGGCCGCACCCTTCCTTCCAGCACCCAGAATTTCCTCCAGGAACAGGCCTCCTTCGCCCGCTTCCGGCGCGCCCTGCGTCGTTCCGACCAGGTCGCACTGGACGACTTGTTCGCCTCCGCCCGCCAGCATCTTGCCGCCGCGGCCTACGCGGCCAACGCCCTGCCTTTCGAGACCTTCCTGCTGGCCATGCTGCTCGAAGAGCATAAGCAGGTCATGCGCCTGCGCCAGCTTGTGGAGGCAGACCTGCATATTACCCCCGGAGATGGCTGAACTCACCGGCTGGCTTCTGGATGTATACGCCGGAGAACAGGGGCTGACGATCTGGCTGCTGACCGACAACGGGGAACGCCGCTGCCTGAGCCAAACTTTCCCCGTCACCTTCTTCGCCGCCAGCCAGGCCGTTCGACAGGGTCTTGATAAACTCGACCTGCCAGCTCACGGCAGCACCTCGGACCTGCGCGCGGCATGGCGCTGGCTTTCCTCCCAGTCAGAGCCGCTGCGCCTGGCACGGGCTGAGCGCCGGGATCTGTTTGCTGGCCCCATCCCGGTCCTGTCCATTGAAGTCCAACAACCCGCCCACCTCCCGGGGTTGTTCCGGCGCTTCTCAGCAGCTTTCCCCAACCTGACATTTTACGACGCGGACCTTCCCATCTCTCTGCGCTATGGGGCGGTTTTCGGTGTCTTCCCCTTATGTCGCTGCTGTGTGGAGGTGCAGGGCAACCAGGTTAAAACCATCCTCGCCCTCGACTCGCCCTGGGACCTTGATCCCGAATACCCGCCCCTGCGTCTCCTGGCGCTTGAACCAGACTGCAACCCCTCGCATGCCGTACCGAAAGGGATCATTTTTTCCTACAAAGATATCCGCTACCGTATGCCGCTTGAACCGGTTCGGGCGCTGCTGGCCAACCTCAAATCCATCCTTCGGACTTACGACCCCGACATGCTCCTGACCTCATGGGGCGACACCTGGCTCCTGCCAAAACTGCTTGAACTCTCCCAAGCAAATCCCCTGCCGCTCAATCGCGACCCATCCGCCCTCATCACCCGTAAAGAACAGCGCACCTACTACGCCTATGGACAGGTCATTTACCGCGGTGCGCAGGTCCACTTGGCTGGGCGCTGGCACATCGACAAATATAACGCCGTCATGTACCACGACTATGGCCTGGACGGGATCTTTGAACTGGCACGTGTCACCGGCCTGCCTGTCCAGACAGTTGCGCGCGTTTCGCCTGGAACGGGCATCTCCTCCATGCAGATCATGACGGCCCTGCGCCAGGGCGTCCTCGTCCCGTGGCGTAAACAGCAGGCCGAAGCTCCGAAAAACTTGTTTGAACTCGTGCGCGCCGATATGGGCGGGCTGGTCTACCAGCCAACCATCGGCCTGCACAGCAACGTGGCCGAAGTTGATTTCGTCTCCATGTATCCCAGTATTATGTCCCACTTCAACATTTCCCCGGAAACGATCCTGCCGGGTGAGAACGACCCGCAGACCGGTCTGCCCCTCACCCGCCCGGAGCGTGGGCTGGTTCCCACCACCCTCCAGCCGCTCCTGCAGAAGCGTATCGCCATCAAGTCGCAATTGCTGTGCCTGCCAAAATGGGATCCCCGCCGCAAGCGCTACCAGGCCACCGCCTCCGCTTACAAGTGGCTGCTGGTCACCTGCTTCGGATATCTGGGCTACAAGAATGCCCGCTTCGGGCGCATCGAATCGCATGAGGCGGTCACCGCCTATGGGCGCGAGACCCTGCTGCGCGCCAAGGAAGCCGCCGAAGACCTGGGTTTTGAAGTTCTTCACCTGTATGTGGATGGGATGTGGATTAAAAAACCCGCTTTCGCCACCCCGGCCGATTTCCAGCCCCTGCTTAACGAGATTCTCACCCGCACCGGCCTGCCCATTGCCTTGGATGGGGTCTATCGTTGGGTGGCATTTTTGCCTTCCAGGCTGGATGCGCGTATTCCGGTGGCAAATCGTTATTTCGGTGTCTTTCAAAGCGGGGAGATCAAGGTACGCGGCATTGAATTGCGCCGGCGCGACACGCCCGATTTCATCCGCGAAACGCAGCAGCAAATGCTCAATATCCTGGCCAAAGCCCCCGACGCTGAACATGTTCCAAACCTGCTCCCTGAAGTACAGGCTCTCGTACACCGCCGGCTGGCAGACCTGAAGCGCGGGCGCGTGCCACCGGAGAAACTGATTGTCCGCCAAACCCTGAGTCGCGAACTGGACGCCTACCGTTCCCCTTCCCCCGCAGCTCTGGCGGCGCGCCAACTGGCAGACCGCGCCGCGCCTCTGCGTCCCGGCCAGGTGGTGCGTTTTCTCTATACCCTGGGCAAACCGGGAGTGCGGGCCTGGGATCTGCCGGGTGAAATGGATTGCAGGACGATCGATGTTGCCCGTTATTCCACCCTGCTGGAGCGCGCCGCCGAGACGATATTTCAGCCTTTCATGTCAGAGCCGGTCGAAACCAAATTGCCTTTGCTTTCTGGTTTGTATATGCCAAATAAAACCTCTCTTCTTCAAGAACAGGCGGCGGTTAATTGGATTTCCGGAACGGCCTGATCCGTTGCCCCGCAAGTGCATTAATACCCCATCTTTACCTGATTTGAGACAATCTCGTTTCCAGGATTATCTCCCTTTTAAGTGTGGAACAATATCGGCTCCCTTGATTATCCGAGGGAGCCGATATTGTTTTGCTTGGTATTTCGTATGCCTGTTCAGCCATCTCACCGGCAATGGTTTGGTAGGCCTGACGGATCGCTGTTGAAACCCAGGGCGCAGGTATTATCGACTTGATATACATCCGGGAGAGTAAGCAATGGGATAAATTGGGTCGGGTCAAAGGTTCCCTGGTACGCCCACGTCCACCATCCAAAGCTGGTATCGCCATCCAACAGGGAAGGCTTGAAGGCAAATTCGATATCTTTGGTTGGGGTGCGTCGTGCCCAAAGCATATCGGGATCTGCTCCGCTTCCCTGTTCAAAAATGAGATTAACATTCCCGTCCACAAAACGCCAGGCGTGTACTTTGGCTGTGCTCCAGACTACGTCACTTAAAGCCAGGTTCTGGACGGCGATGATGACATCACTTAAACCATCCAGATTTAGGTCCAGTTCCAGGAAATAAGTAACCTCGCCATCGCCTTGAGTTGCAACAACATCCACTGGGTGGATGCGCGCATAGAACCAATTAATATTCGCACCGAACTGGGTTACCTGGATATCCAGGTATGGTAGGTAAGTACTCAGATCGGCTGTAAACGGGCGTTCTACAAAATTAATATTCCATAGGTCGCAAACTGTGTTAAGCCTTAAGGGCAGGATGGGAGCGCCGTTAGTGTCGGTCATGGTGCAATCGTGCGCTGTTTGCAACTCGATATAAGATGGTGTCCCTGGTTGGGTGAGGTGTTGGATTTGTGTTGGGGTTGGGACAATGGTCGGAGTAGGTGGTAGAGAGGCTGTGCTGGTTGCTTCTGGGGGAAGCGCGCTGGGTATTGTCACTGGTTCCGTCGGCGCAGGCGGAACAACAGCCTGCGTGGTTGCGGGTGGCACTCCGCACGCCTGCAATGTCAGGCAGAACAATATAGCAATTCCGAATATGGTGCTTATTTTTTTATTCATTTCTCCTCCTGATTGCTCCTAATCACCGAGAAAATGATCATCATTCAACGCTTGTGATAAAAATCGCTGTGGGGATAACATGCTGCTCGACCCAGAATCAATTTGTTTTTTATTGTACATCAGAATTTTAGACAATTCACCCCCTTCAGATAGCCATTCATTCTATTAACAAATCTGTTAATCAGGGCTGCCCGCAGGCTTCACGTCTTTTAAATTAAGTTGCAGCGAAGTCCGGCCGTTGAATTCGTTGGATTCGAAAGTATAGAGCAGGTCCACCCGCAGGGGCAGCTTAGGCTGGAGACCTCCGAGCCGGAAACCGATGGCGTCGTAAGTGACCCGCCCATCCGTAACCATCAATTTTAAGTGTTTGCTATCCGCCCCCACCGTGCGGGAATTGGTGACCCGCACATCCCTGCTAACGAACACAGCTTCCGGATTCCCGTAACCGGTCGGTTGGAGATATTCCAGCTGTTTAAGCAGTTCCGGCTTCAAGTCCGCCAGCGGAACATCCGCGTCCGCCCTTAATGTCTGGCGTAGATCCTGTCCCTGCAATTCTTCCGTCGCAAGGGTTTTCAGCCTGGTCTTTAGTGCTTCCAGGTTCTCGTTGCTCACTGTGAATCCTGCCGCGGCGGCATGACCGCCATGGCGGATGAGCAGATCCTTGCACTTGTCGAGCGCTTCGGTGATATGGAATTCCGGGATGGAACGGCACGAACAGCGTGTGGTTTCTGCCAGGACCTGCCCGACCACTGCCGGGCGGTAATAAGTTTCGACCAGGCGCGAAGCTGCCAGTCCGACCACACCAGCGTTGAAATCAGGGTGAACCGCAAAGAAAAGGTCCGCCTCAGGATCTTCGGCTAGGGCCATCGCCTCGGCTTCTGCCTGGATTTTACGGGTGATCTCTTGGCGTTGCCGGTTCTGCACATTCAGTTGCTGTGCCAGGTTCCCGGCAGTTTTGATATCCTCAGTGATCAGAAGATCGAACGCTGCCAGCGCTGATTCCAGCCGTCCAGCCGCATTCAGGCGTGGCCCAAGGACAAATCCGATGCTTGTTGCAGTGATGCGCGCCAACGCTAAGTCCGACACCGCTGCCAGGGAGAATAAACCCTGCCGTTTGGTCTCACGTAGTTTTTGAAGTCCCTTGCGCACCAGGATGCGGTTCTCGCCCACCAGCGGAGCCAGGTCGGCAACTGTCCCCAGGGCCACCAGGTCAAGCAGATCCTCTTCCTGAAACCCTTCTACTGCTTTTCCGTTGGAGATCAAAAGGGCTTGAATGATCTTATACGCCACCCCCACTCCGGCCAGGTCTTTATCGGGATATGCATCTCCGGCCTGTTTAGGATTGACAACCGCAAAAGCCGCAGGCAGGTCGCCTGCCGCTGGTTGGTGGTGGTCAGAGATGATCAGGTCAAGCCCGATCGAGCGGGCGTAAGCGGCCTCGTCAGGCGAGCGGATGCCGCAGTCGACAGTGATCACCAACCTGACCCCTTCATTTTTAAGGGTATCCAGGGCCTCATTGTTCAGCCCATAGCCTTCATCGAAGCGGTTGGGGATATAACCGCTTACATTCCCGCCCATGGCACGCAACGCTTGCACGAGCAATGCTGTCGCAGTAACCCCGTCCACATCGTAATCGCCATAGATCGCAATTGGTTCCTGGTGGTCGAGAGCATGCCGCACCCGTTCAACCGTGGCTGGAATGC
>CAISEG010000146.1 GCA_903884265.1 uncultured Anaerolineales bacterium
AAGCGCAAAGGCAGATTGTTTATCATCTGCGAAAATCCGAAGCACAAACAGCGACAAGGATAGGATAAGGATATATGGCAAGAATTGAAGGTGTTGACCTGCCGCGCAATAAGCGCGTCGAAGTGGGCCTGAATTACCTGTTCGGTATCGGACCTGCGCGTTCACGCGAGATTCTCGCTGCGACGAAAATTTCCCCGGATACGCGCGTCAAAGACCTGACCGAATCCGAAGTTGCGGCCATCCGCGATTACATTAATAAGAACTGGAAAGTTGAAGGCGATCTACGCCGCCAAGAGCAGTTAAATATCAAGCGCTTGGTGGAAATTGGCTGCTACCGCGGCCTGCGTCATCGCCGCAACCTGCCCGTGCATGGGCAGCGCACCCGCACGAATGCCCGCACCCGCAAGGGTATCAAGAAGACCGTTGCTGGGCGCGGACGCCGCAAGGGCGGTAAGAAGTAATCCGGTAACAGGAATTAGAGAGGTATTATGGCTCAGACTGTACGTTCGGCGCGCCGCTCCAGCGGTGCCAAAAAAGGAAAGCGCAGCCTGTCTTCTGGACAGGTGCATGTCTTCGCATCGTTCAACAATACGATCGTGACTGTGACCGACCCCGATGGCAATACCCTTTGCTGGGGGAGCGCTGGTTCGGTGGGGTTTAAAGGATCACGCAAGAGCACTCCCTTCGCTGCCCGTCTGGCGGCTGAGCAGGCTATCAAGGCTGCCCAGGCAATGGGCATTCAGGAAGTGGATGTTATCGTCACGGGCCCTGGCCCTGGCCGCGAGAACGCAATTCGCGCCGTCCAGGCGATGGGTTTGAAGGTCAAATCGATCGCGGACATTACCCCGGTGCCTCACAATGGCTGCCGGCCTCCAAAGAAGCGTCGTGTCTAGTTTTGGTGAGAGAGGTTAGGAAGTATGGCGAAATATACTGGGCCGGCCTGTAAACTGTGCCGGCGTGAAGGTGAAAAATTGTTCCTAAAGGGAGAGCGATGCTTTACTCCCAAGTGCGCTTTTGAGCGCCGTAGTTTTGTCCCAGGTCAGCATGGTCCAACCGGCAGCCGCGGCAGTCGAGGCGGTCGAGGCGGCACGGGACGCGAATCTGACTATGCCAAGCAACTACGTGCCAAGCAGAAAGCCCGTCGCATCTATGGCGTTTTTGAACGCCAATTCCGGCGCTACTTCGCGCATGCTTCGCGAGCGCGAGGCATTACGGGTCTCATGCTGTTGCAGATCTTGGAATCCCGCCTGGATAATGTTGTCTTCCGGCTGGGTTTTGCTTCAAGCCGCGCCCAGGCTCGGTTGCTGGTCACTCATGGTCATTTCACTGTTAATGGCCGCCGCACGGATGTGCCGTCCATGAATCTGGGCGTAGGTGACTTGCTCGCAGTGCGCCCGGGCTCGATGGATGCCACGTACTTTAAAGATTTGACTGCCCTGGCCGAGGCCCGCAATGCTCCGGTCTGGTTGAGCCGTGACATCAAAACTCTTTCAGGCAGCGTGTTACGCATGCCAGAGCGCCCTGAGATTGATGGCAATCTGAACGAGCAGTTGATCGTTGAGTACTACTCGCGCTAATCCGAGTCCACTGCATTTGACGCGGCGTACCGTTTTGTACGCCGATGAGAGGGTACCGTGACTATCACAAACATGGTAATGCCGAAGATCGAGCGCGAAGCTGAAGCTCGTAATTATGGTAAATTCGTCATCAGTCCGTTGGAACATGGCTATGGCGTGACGCTGGGCAATGCCCTGCGGCGTGTTCTGCTTTCGTCATTGGAAGGCGCGGCGGTGACATCCATTCGAATCGTGGATGTTCTGCACGAGTTCAGTGACATTCCTGGCGTGCGCGAAGATGTCCTGCAGGTCATGTTGCAGGTCAAGCAATTACGCCTGATCATGGAAGGCGTGGACACGATCCGGATGCACCTTGAAGTACGGGGTGAAGGTGTGGTGACTGCGGCTGATATCATTGCACCGCCGGAGATCACGATCATCAATCCTGATCTCTATCTGTTCACCGCTGATAGCGCCAAAGCCCGCCTGGATCTTGAGTTCACGGTTGAACGTGGACGCGGATATGCACCATCCAACGAGCGCGGGCGCATGCCGATCGGTGAACTGCCGGTGGATGCCATATTTGGGCCGGTTAAACGAATTAACTGGGAAGTGCAGTCAGCACGTGTTGGCCAAAGCACCAATTACGATAAATTGGTACTTGAAATCTGGACGGATGGCGCGATTGCACCGGAAACCGCTCTTAGCACATCGGCCAAAATCATGATCGAGCATCTACGCTATGTAGCTGGAATCAGCGAAGAGACGCTGTCCATTACGATGGAAAAAGAAGTGTCTGGTTCGCGCCTGACCAGCGAAGTAGCCGAGACCCCGGTTGAATCCCTCGACCTCTCGGTGCGTGTCTTCAACTCACTTAAGCGTACCGGCATCATTACTGTCGGGGATGTACTTGAACTGCTTGAGAAGGGTGACCAGGCTGTCATGTCCATTCGCAATTTTGGCGAAAAGAGCCTTGAAGAACTACGCATCAAGATGCGTGAGAAGGGTTATTTGAAAGACGAACCCAAGAAAGAGTCGGAGTAATTGAACAATGCGACACCAAGTAGCAGGATATAAACTCAATCGTACCAAGGGCGCGCGCATCGCTTTGCGCCGCAATCTGATCAAACAATTCTTCGCAAACGAGCGTATTCGCACCACTGTAACCAAAGCGGCTGCGATCCGCGGTGAAGCGGAAAAAATGATCACAGTTGCACGCAAGGTCAAAGACGCCAGCGATGACGAAAAAGTTGCGGCCCGCCGCCTTATTGTTGCCAGATTGGGCAACAATAGTAATGAAATTGTCAAGAAACTGTTCGATGAGATCGCGCCTCGCTTTGCCGAGCGTAATGGCGGATATACCCGTGTTCTCAAACTTGGCCCTCGCTTTGGCGATAAAGCGGAGATGGCTCTTCTCGAACTAGTCGAAGAGTAGATCATCACGGATCAGGTAATAAGGCTGCCAGGCAAAAACCCTGAACCCAGATTACTTGATCACCTAGCATGGCTCGTTACCAGATTATCCTTGCTTATGACGGCACCCTCTTTCTGGGTAGCCAGCGGCAAGCAGCCTCCCGAACGGTTCAGGGTGAACTTGAAAAAGCCCTACACAAACTTGGATGGGATGGACAGACGGTCTACCTGGCCGGACGCACAGATACTGGCACCCATGCCAGCGGACAGGTTGCGGCCTTTGATCTCGATTGGGGTCACGGTCTTGCTGACCTGCACAAGGCGCTGAACACCTATCTGCCACACGATATGGCAGTGCGGGAAGTTGAAGTGGCAGCAGATGCTTTCCACCCGCGCTTTGATGCCAGTTCCCGCCGCTATCGTTACCGGTTATTCTGCTCAGGTGTACGGGATCCATTGCGGGAACGCTATGCCTGGCGGGTCTGGCCTGCGGTGACCGACCTGGCACCGCTTGCTTCAATCTGGCCTGGCAGACACGATTTTGCCGCCTTTGGTACTCCGCCCCGGAAGGAAGGTAACACCGTCAGAACAGTCCTTTCTGCTGAGTGGCGTAACGTCCGTGATGAATGGACCTTTGATATCCAAGCCGATGCCTTCCTGTACCGTATGGTACGCAGGCTGGTCTATGTCCAGGTGGCGGCAGGCCAGGGCAGGCTCCCTGCGGAAACACTGGTTCGAGCACTTGAACAAACTCCCGGTTCAGTCCGAGAGACCCGGAATGAAGGACGAGGCCGGATCCCTGCAAGTCTTGCCCCGGCAAGCGGTCTGACGCTCGTCGAAGTCCGTTATGATCGATAATCTGGTTTGAATTAGTCTGAATGTTTGGAGAGACAAAAGTGTATAAATCTTACTATCCCAAGGCTGCTGAGATCGACCGCCAATGGTTGCTGGTGGATGCCAATGGTGAAACCCTGGGTCGCCTGGCGACCAAACTCGCTGCGCTCCTTCTTGGTAAACACAAGCCAAGCTTTACCCCTGGTGTTGAAATGGGCGATTTTGTGATTGTCATCAATGCCCAACAAATCACTGTCACGGGCACCAAAACCCACACCAAATTGACCGAGAAAATGTACCACCATCACTCGGGCTTTCCGGGTGGATTGAAGACGATCTCCCTGCGCGACCAGTTGAGCACACATCCCGACCGCGTCATTCGTGCCGCAGTTTGGGGTATGTTACCGCACAACAAGATGGGTCGCCATCTTATCACTCGGCTCAAGGTCTACGGCGGTGCGGAGCATCAGCACGGAGCCCAGAATCCGAAGCTGGTCGCATAAAGGAGTATTAATATGTCTGTGCAATATTATGAAGGCATCGGACGCCGCAAGCAAAGCATTGCCCGTGTGCGTATTATGGCAGGTTCGGGTCGTTTTATCGTAAATGATAAGGACGCTCCGGCCTTTTTTACCCGCCTGGGCGACCTCGAGGCCATTTTGGCTCCGATGAAGGCTGCTGGTCAAGAACCCAAAATATACGATATCACCGTGGTCGTCAATGGTGGTGGGGTGACCGGTCAGACCGACTCGGTGCAGCTTGGTCTGGCGCGCGCGCTGGTAAAGATGAATCCAGAGAACGTTTCCGCCATGCGCAAGGGCGGTTTCCTGACGCGGGATGCACGTGTCAAGGAACGGAAGAAGCCAGGCCTTAAGCGCGCCCGCAAGGCCCCGACCTACACCAAGCGTTAAACGCTCGCACGTTAACGATTGCACGTTCAACGTAATGCGTGTGCCGCGGTAATCCACTGCGTTCACGCATTACGTTTTACTATTAAGGAGTTCTAATGCCCGGAATTACCTTACTCGGCCTCGGCCCAGGTGACCCAGCCAAGTTGACTCGTGAAGCCTGGGAGGTGCTTGTTTCTGCCGATCAAGTGTGGCTGCGTACAAAGCAGCATCCCACGGTTGCCGGCCTACCGGCTGCGATCAAGATCCATTCATTCGATGATCTATATGAAAATGGCGGTTCGTTTGAGGATGTGTATTCTGCCATTGTGGAAAAAGTTTTGGAACTTGGAAAATCATCTCAGGGTGTGGTCTATGCCGTCCCGGGTGACCCGTTCGTGGCTGAGGCGACCTGCCCAGAGATAGCACAGCGAGCACGGAGCATGGGCCTGCCTTTAAAAATTGTAAGTGGGCTCTCTTTTCTTGAGCCGGTATTTGCCAGCCTGGGTTTAGATCCATACCCGCGCCTGGTGCTGATGGACGCCATTGAATTAAGTCAGGCCCATGTCCCGGCCTTTCCACCGGATATGCCTGTGTTGGTTGCCCAGGTCTATTCGCGACTGGTAGCCGCTGAAGTAAAGATGACGCTCAATACTGTTTATCCTGATGAACATCCTGTGCGCCTCGTCCATGCTGCCGGGACAAACGAAGAATTAATAGAGGAACTTCCACTCTATGAAATTGACCGGTCTGAGCAAATTGGCCTGCTGACAGTGCTCTATGTCCCTCCACTTGGTGAGGGGACATCCTTGGAAGCTTTTCAGGAAATCGTAGCGCATCTGCGCGCTCCGGATGGCTGTCCATGGGATCGCGAACAAACACACGATTCGCTACGTAACCATTTAATGGGTGAAGCATACGAAGCACTGGCTGCCATGGATTCGGGTAACCCCGTTGAAATGGCTGAGGAATTTGGCGACCTGCTGTTGCAAATTGTCTTGAATGCTCAAATAGCCAGCGAAGATGGCGAATTCAGTATGGCAGACGTGCTCAAGGGTATCTATGACAAGATCATCCGCCGCCATCCGCACGTATTTGGGGATGTGACACTGGACGGTGTTCAGGGGGTCTTAAAGAATTGGGAAAAACTCAAGGCTGTCGAACGTGCCAACAGCCATGAACCGGAGAAGGGACTGCTGGATGGTGTCCCGTTGGCGTTGCCGGCGCTCTCACAAGCCCAAGAATATCAGGATAGGGCTGCCCGCGTCGGTTTTGATTGGAAGGATGTCAGCGGGGTATTGGATAAGATTACTGAAGAGATCCAGGAGGTTCGGGAGGTTACAAACGAACAGGAACTGATCGCAGAACTGGGTGACCTGTTCTTTGCCCTGGTGAACCTGGCTCGCTGGAAGAAAGTAGATGCCGAGTCCGCTTTACGGGGGACAAGTTTGCGCTTCAAGAAGCGGTTCTCGTATGTAGAACAGGGTGCAAAGAAACAGGGTAGGAAATTGTCCGAGATGTCCATTGATGAGATGGAAGCGTTATGGCAGGAAGCAAAGAGGCAGTAACAATCAAAGCTGAACAAAAAGGCTCCCGTCGAATGATGACGGGAGCCTTGGGTAATTTGTGGGATCAGCTTTATTTTGCCGACCCAGCGAATTGCTCGTAAGCTTTTACGAATAACTTTCCATCCGAAAACATGTAAACCCGGATTTTTGGGGAGGATTCTTGCTTTAAAAATATAGCATCCCGCCTCCAGGTGAGCGAAGAGATATCTTCCAGTGGTATCGCACTTTGGCTCCAGGCATAAGGCGAACCGCGTACCCAAATGCGCTGGTCGGTAAGGATAAATTCGCCGGTGAATGAACAAGCCACATCTTCTATCACCCAGGCGACCACTGCCAGGGGGAAAAGCCCCAGATAAATGAATTTAGCCAGTAGGCTGGCTAACCAAACCGACAGGAAGGATAGGAATATATTTTCCGTTGGATTTGCAGCGAGAGAATAGAGAACAAACGTAAAAATGATTAGACCGATAACACCGCTGCCAATTTTCCAGGCGATAATATACCATTTATGGTTGGAGGTGGTCCTAAAGAGTATATATTCCCCAGGCAACGGTTGGAATAAGGCGGTAGACATTATTTATTTTCCAAAAATCCAGAATTTTGCCCAAGGGACATTTGGGAAAACCTTCAGCGGTTTTTTAGGATCCACTTTTACAGGGATTTTCCCGCCGGGCAAAACCTGATCGAGGGAATCCACCTCCACCAACCAGCAGGTGGAAACCTGGTAAGGAGCTTTTCCAGGAAGTTGTACTTCCACCTGTAGATTAACTTTAGCGAAACTGCCAGCATTCGGGACGATCGTCTCACTCTTGCTAATCACTTTTACTTCGGCTTCCAAGGCGTGACGGTAACTACCTTCAAATTCCATTTCTTTTCCCTGCATTTCCTGCACATGACGCATCTGGTTACGGCTCATGCGCGTGATCAGGACGATAAACAAGATGGCAGGGATTAAAATTACAATCAATTTAATTGCATTATTCATTCCTACTCCTGGAATTGGCGAATGGGCTGATTATACCGCCCGCGAAGCCAGCAGCCAAACGAAAAGGTAGCTTATTCACCTGGTACATCAATACTCTTAACTTTGATCCTGTCCTCGCGGCGGTGGACAATTTCCCTGACGATGGACAGCCCCAGTCCTGTTCACGGTATTGCAGAAGAATATCCAACTTTACTGCGAAAGAATAGCCAAATAAATGTTGTCGGTCTTCAAAAGAAATAGCAGGTCGGGTATCGCTTACAGAAAACCCCGCCCGACCCTTATCCTTGCTTTCTCCAGTCAGGGTGAGGACAGTCAATTTTCCACCTAAGGGCATATTGTTCAACGCATTAGTCAGTTATATATTCTTTAACCAGACGGTTCAGGCTAATCGAGAAAAAAGCAAATTGAGTGCAGCCCTAGTTGAGACGCGGGAGTGTAGGTAAGCCTTCGATGAGATTTGCCAAGCGTTCGGTCTCACATTTTAAGTGTGGAACAAACTGCTTTACCCCATTCGGTTTACTCTCCAGTTTAGTATAGAGGAAAATATTAAGGTAAAATCCCCCACTTGTACTCTTGTTACGGTCAAGCAATCATGTTAGAATATTGGAAAAGATGCCCCATATACAGGGGATTTTATTTTCTGTACCACCAAATATGGCGGCTACATTTGTTCTAATTTTCACGGAGTGATGTCATGCGTTGTCCATACTGCCAGAACGATGACTCTAAAGTAATTGATACCACTCATGACAGTCATGGGGGTATACGCCGCCGGCGGGAATGCTTGAAATGCGGACAAAGATTCAGCAGTTATGAACGGCCGATCCTGGCAACTCCTTTGATCGTCAAGCAAGATGGGACGCGTGAGGAGTTCGAACGGGCGAAATTGGAACGCGGCATTCGCATTGCCTGCGCAAAACGGCCAGTGTCTGCTGCAGATATCGAGCGGCTGCTCGGGCAGGTGGAAGCTGCGCTTCAGCGTCAGGGTAAATCCGAGATTTCGTCCCGCGTGGTTGGCGATCTGGTCATCAAGGGTTTGAAGGAATTGGATCAAATCGCTTACATCCGCTATGCGATAGTATATTTGCGCCTGGATGATTTGCATGCCTTGCGCAACGAGATCGACCGCCTTTTATTAGAATCATAAATTTCATCAAGCATCGGTAGCTCCCGTTCCCGGGGAGTCATATCGGTGCATTTCTGTTTCTATTTTGAAACCAAATTTTTTATTGGAAAGAAGAATTTAATAATATTGAGGAGCAGCTCAGAATGGCAACGACAACGATCGTTTCGAAAAAGAAAATATTGGCGACCCTGCCGATCCCAACTGACCTGCCTGGTGTGGAGTTGACAGAGAATGCCAGCCAGGTGCTGGTGCGCCGTTATGTACGCCGGGGTGAGGATGGGAATCCGGCGGAGACCATCGAGGAGATGTTCTGGAGGGTTGCTTATCATATTGCCAAAGCTGAAGAATCCTACGGCGGTGATGTGATGGCACGTGCCCGCGAGTTTTACATTTTATTGACCTCCAGGAAATTCTTCCCCAATTCTCCCACTTTTACTGGTGCGGGGACTCCACTTGGGCAGCTTGCTGCGTGCTTTGTATTACCGATCACTGATGATATGGGGCGTGACCCAGCGGGCATTTTCCAATCCTTGCGGGATGCAGCGCTTATCCAGCAGACCGGAGGCGGGAATGGCTTCTCGTTTTCGCGCTTGCGGCCCAAAGGTGCACTCGTGAAATCATCAGCAGGACAGGCTACAGGACCAGTAGGGTTCCTGAGGGTTTATGACCATGCCTTTGGCGAGATCGCCCAAGGCGGCAGCCGCAGGGGAGCCAATATGGGCGTACTGCGCGTGGACCATCCCGATATTGAGGAGTTCATTAACTGCAAAACAGATGAGAACCAGATCACTAACTTCAATATTTCGGTTGGCATCACCGACGCATTTATGCAGGCGGTGAAGGAGGATGCTGACTGGGACCTGGTTTTCCCGGATGTAAGCGCGCCGGATTATCACAGCTTCAGTGGCACACCGGAACAAGCCCGGGCAAAGGGCATCCCGCTGCGTACGTATAAAACAGTACGGGCAGGTGATCTTTTTGCTAAAATCATCAACCAGGCACATCATAACGGAGAGCCGGGGCTGTTATTTCTGGACGCGGCCAACCGCAGTAACCCGGTCCCGCATCTTTATCCGCTTGAAGCGACCAATCCATGTGGGGAACAATGGCTTGGACCTTATGAGAACTGTTGCCTGGGTTCGGTCAACCTGGCTGAACACTGCGGAGTAGACGACCAGGTGGATTGGGGAAGCCTGCGCTGCTCCGTAGAAACCGCCACCCGTTTCTTAGATGATGTGGTGGATGCCAATGCCTACGTTCCGGCGGTACCTCAATTAAAAGAAGCTGCACATCGGGCACGCCGTATCGGGTTGGGCATCATGGGCTTGGCAGACATCATGTACCATGTAGGTGCGCGTTACGGCTCGCAGGAGGGACAGGAATTCGGGGCACAGGTAATGGAGTTTGTCCGTTACCATGCTATGCGAGCCAGTGTTGCTCTGGCACGCGAGCGCGGGGCGTTCCCGGCCATCAAGGGCAGCATCTACGATTTTGAAAAAATGCAATGGCAGCCGCCCAAGCCACTTAAGCCGTATACCGGTGATTGGGGCCGTCCAGCGCTGGATTGGTGCGGGATCCAGGAAGGGATCCAAAAATACGGCATTCGCAATGCTGCCCAAACCACTGTGGCCCCAACCGGGACGATTGCCACTGTGGCTGGTTGCGAAGGCTATGGCTGCGAGCCGGTCTTTGCCTTGGCGTATGTACGCCACGTAAACGACAATGGTAAAGATCTGAAATTGACATATGCCAGCCCTCGTTTTGATTCAGCATTGAAAAAAGCAGGGCTCACCGGAGAAGCCCGCCAGGAGATCATCGAGCGCGTGATGCAACATGGCACATGCCAGGATATGCCCGATGTCCCGGAAGCAATACGGTATGTGTTTGTGGTGGCTGGTGATATTCCCGCAGAAGAACACGTTCACATGCAGGCTGCTCTCCAGGCGTTTGTGGATAATTCCCTCTCCAAAACAATCAATTTTTCTGAAAGCGCTACTGTGGAAGATGTGGCGGAGGCCTACCTGCTGGCTTGGGAACTGGGTTGCAAGGGCATCACGGTATATGTGACTGGCTCGCGCGAAAAGGTGGTTCTGGAGACCAAGGCCACCGCCCAGAAAAAACAAGCCTCTACGGTACCCACCGGGACCGTTGTGCTCCCCTTTGGCAACAACGGTGGCGGGAAACCAGTTTCGGAGACAGAGATTGCCACTCAACTGGCTGCCTGGCATGAGTCCAAGAAACCGCGCCCGCGGTTGCTCCCCGGCAGTACCTTCAGGGTTGAGACTCCGCTCGGTAAAGCTTTCATTACTGTGAACGAGAATGGGGGCAAGCAGCCGTTTGAAGTCTTCATTAATACAGCCAAGGCGGGCTCGGAGACCGCGGCCGTCTCAGAAGCCATTGGCCGGTTGATCTCCTACGTATTGCGGTTGGCCTCACCGATCGCGCCGAGGGAACGCCTGCTTGAGATAGTGCGCCAGCTCTCGGGAATTGGCGGCAGCCGTTCTCTGGGTTTTGGTCCTAACCGGGTGCGCTCGTTACCAGATGGAGTTGGGCAGGTGTTGAATGAGTACCTGGATGGCAGGAAAACGCATGAGGTGACAGAATCCGATGGAAAGACAGACCCCGTGCCTGTCGACGGTAACGGGCATTCCCCCGAGGCTGAGCCTGCCACACCGGTTACGAAGATGGGTGATCTTTGCCCGGAGTGCGGCGAGGCCACTATGGTGAATGAGGAAGGCTGTCGTAAGTGTTATACCTGCGGTTATAGTGAGTGTTAGATCCGTTGGCATTAAACGAGAAAGAATAAGCAGAGATTATTCTCTGCTTATTCTGTTTTAAGACAAAAAGCTTATAATTCAACCTTGCCAGCCAGCCTTCCCGGCGACTTTTTTGGTTGGAAGGTATTCATTGAGCGATAGTGAAAGTGTAACGAAACCCAAACCGAATATTCGTCTGCAGGAAACCTTTGCCGCTCTGAAGCATTACAACTACCGGCTGTGGTTTTACGGCCAGATGGTGTCTATGATGGGAACCTGGATGCAGAGTACGGCCCAGGGATATTTGATCTATCAACTGACTGGTTCACCTGCCTACCTGGGGCTGGTGGGATTTGTAGGCGGTCTGCCCGCGATACTGTTTACCCTATTTGGTGGGGTGATTGCTGACCGTATCTCCCGGCGTAATATGATGGTTATTACCCAGACCTCCATGCTGGTGCTGGCATTCATCCTGGCTGCATTGGCTTTCACAAAAGTGGTTCAACCCTGGCACATCATCGTGCTGGCATTCCTGCTGGGGGTTTCCAACGCATTCGATGCCCCGGCGCGCGTCGCCTTCGTGACCGAATTAGTCAGTCGCGAGGATATGACCAATGCCATAGCCCTCAACTCGACCATGTTCAACATAGCCACAGTGGTTGGCCCGTCGGTGGCTGGGTTGACGTATGCTGCTTTCGGCCCTGCCTGGTGCTTCACCCTGAATGGGATTTCTTTCATTGCTGTGATCGCTGCATTATTGTTCATGCGTATCAAGCCAATCGTCCAACCGTCCCACCGAGCAACTGTAATGGCGGACCTGAAAGAAGGCCTGCGCTATGTCTTCTCGCACAGTTTAATCCTCAGCCTAATCGGTTCGGTCGGCTTGGTCAGCATTTTTGGGATCGGTATGTTGACCCTGCTGCCAGCCTGGGCTACGGAGATCCTGCATGGTGACGTGACCACCAATGGCTGGCTGGTTTCGGCGCGCGGCTTCGGGTCGCTGGTCAGCGCGTTAATGCTGGCTTACCTCGGCAGCCGCAGGTATCGGGGGAAGCTCTGGACGGTTGGCGCATTTATCATGCCGGTGATGTTATTCATCTTTGCCTGGATCCGCTGGCTGCCTCTAGCTCTGGTGACGCTGGTTGGGGTTGGCTGGAGTTTCATGATGATCATGAATAACAGCAATGCGATGATGCAAACCGCGATACCGGACCATTTACGCGGGCGGGTGATGAGCGTTTATACCCTGGTCTTCTTCGGGTCGATGCCGTTGGGATCGTTATTTGCCGGGACATTTGCCCAGAAGTTTGGCGAACCGCTTACCGTGATGCTTGGAGCGGCGGTGCTGATGGCGCTGGCAATGGCCTCCTGGGTCTTCCTGCCAGGCATCCGCAGGCAGGAGTAAGGTCATCAATTATTTATGTAGAGGGCCTTTCAAAGGTGGCCGTTACCTTTTTTCCGGATAGCAACGGATATATTTACAGGCTGCCAAAGGCCACCCCTTTATAGCTCCAACCAAGTGAGGCGATGGCCTGTTGAATGGGCTGTTTGAGCTCATTGGTGTTGAATTTGTATTTATACACCACACCCAGGGCAAGGTTCTCTGTGAAGCCCCCACCAACTCCAAACGAGACAGAGGACTTCTGTCCTTTGAAGAAACTGGCTTGCACGCTGAGGGTCGGAACACCCGCCCGCCAAGAGACGGTATATTCACGGTCCATGGCGCGCACTTCCCGCCGGGAGGGATCGAATTTCAGGTAGATGCGGAAGACCTTGGTCAGGTTGGCTTTGGCAAAGATCTCGTACCACTGGGCATCCACGATCTTCCACTCGGCGATCAAGTCCACACCTTCATTATGGCCGTCGACGATCCGATAAGGGGCATTTGAGCGGTTGAGAGCCATCAGCCGGGCATAGATATCCTGGGTTGGGTTCACTGCTTGACCCGCCTGGAATGGCTGCACCAGGGGTGCAGAATAATCTGGTTGAATTGGCACTGAATAGGCGTGTGGGATGGGGGGAGAATAGACCGGAGCTGGAGTGCGCTTCTTGCGTAGGGTCAGAATGCCGACCACAAGCGGGATTAGGATCAAGATAATCCCCCCGCCGATAAATATCGTTCCTCCGAGCAGGCTATCCTGAAAGGCCTTTGATGTTTGAACGGCGGTGCCCGGCATCCGTGTCCCGATCAGCCCAACCAGGCCAAAACAAGCCAAACCCAGCCCGGGCAGGCCACACAGCAGGCTGGTCAGGATGGTAGCGATAATTCCGGTTCTTTTCATGGTCATCTCCTTAGCAGGTTTTATAGACTATATTATTGCTGCGCTTGGAAAGGTAGTGGATTTTCCAAGGGAATTTGCTTTGTGATGAAAATCCTTGCCAATCCACAGAGATTCCCAAAGAACCACAAAGCCATGCGGATGAACTTCGTGTACAATAGGAAAGACCTAGGAGGCCGTATGTCCAAACGATTGGTGGTGGTAGCCGGGAACATCGGGGCGGGGAAGACCTCGCTGACGGAGCGCATCGGCTCCCGCCTGGGCTGGCGCACTGATTTTGAATCTGTGGCCGATAATCCCTATTTACCGGATTTTTACTCGGACATGCGCGCCTGGTCATTCCACCTGCAGATCTACTTCCTCGGTCACCGAGCCGACCAGTATCTCGAGTCGGCGCGTGACCCGCGTCCGGCCATCCTGGACCGGAGCATTTACGAGGATGCCTACATATTCTCGCGGGCTTTACACCACATGGGCAACCTGGCTGAACGTGATTACCTGGCCTACCGTAAACTATTCGACCTGGTGGTGGGCAGCCTGCCTGCGCCTAATTTGCTGGTCTATCTAAAATGCCCAGTGGAAGTGTTGATGGCCCGCATCCAGCGCCGTGCCCGGAATATGGAGACTGGTATCTCCCTCGGTTATCTTTCATTATTAGATTCATTCTATGAAGAATGGCTGCGCGCTTTTGACCTGTGCCCAGTTCTGACCATCCGCACAGACGACCTGGATTATGTCAACCAACCCATGGCGCTGGAAGTGGTGGTAGCCCGCATTCAGGAGCGGCTGGGCGGGAAGGAAGAGATCGACTTGCGCAGCAAGTAGACTCGTCTTATTTTGGAGAACCCAATGAAAAATTGGAAAATCATTTTGCTTGTCGCTGGTATTCTGCTACTTATCGCTTCATTTGCGGTCTATGTTGCGCGGATCGTCTCCTGCTACCCACCAGCCAATATCTGGGCGCAGTACACACCGGAATATGTGAAAGCGGTTCGTGAGACCTGCCAATTGGATTCCCCGCAGACAACTCAGTTCAGCGATTTTCTGGAGTTGTTCATTCCAGGAATCATCCTGTTCTCAGCCTATTGGCTGGTCACTCGGCCCAAAGGCAAGAACCGCCACGCCGGTCAGTTATTGAATATGTTTATGCTGCTGTTAATGTTCGATAGCTTGCTGGTGATCCTCTATGGTCTGCTCGGGTACCCGCCGCCCGGAATAGCCAACAGCCCGGCACCCTGGGCCGTGGAGGCCATCGCTGGGCTCGGTTTCTTATGTTACCTGGCTGTTCTGGCACTCTGGCATTGGAAGCGCTGGGGATTAATGCTCTTCCAGGGGGCTTCAATTGCGCTGACAGTCTTCATCCTACTGGGCGGCGGATCGCTCATCCTGGCTGCTGTCATCGTCGGCGGCGTGATCATCCTATCGCTGCTCCTGCGGCCGGTGCGGAATAAAATGGAATAAATGGCATTGTCACCAAAGAATAAACTGGCGACCACCAGCCTGGCTCTCGGCCTGGTGGGATGGGCGATCTACCTGCTGCAATGGTGCTTTGACCTGACTCTCGGCCTGCTGCTGGCTGCGTTTACTGCCGGGACGAGCGCAGTCTGTTCTACGATACTGGATATAATGCCTTTTGCTCTCTGGTTGGCCGGAATCGTGACCGGTCATGTGGCGCTTGGTCAGGTCAAACAGAGCGGAAGTCCCGGACGCGGTCGGGCGGTCTGGGGTCTTGTATTGAATTACTCCGGCCTGTTCTTTATCATAATCTTCATTATTATTGTTGTTATCCTGATTGCTACTGGCGTTGGCGTGGGCGTACTTAACAAAATAATTCCCCCTCTTTATAAATAGTTCAGTCAGTTTACAGGTTTTCAATGGCCCAAACAATTCTCTTTAAGAAAATACCCATCTTTAACGACCAGGTTCGCAGTGAACTCGATTATCTGGCCTCCACCCTTCAAATTGTGACTCTTCACGCAGGCGAAGCGCTCTTCGCGAAGTTGAAAAAGGGGAAAGTCTGTTCATCGTTCTGGATGGACAAATGGAGGTCTTGCTGGGCCTCTTGTTCTACTTGAGGAAGAGTTGTTGGAATTATTACATCAAGCCATAGATGCGGGCGTACTACCTCGTAATTTATTGGGAAATTGCGCGAATGAATTGAGATATAAAAATGAGCGTTTCGAAGTGGTGTATCAAACCGCTCGGTTGTACTGTACGGTCAACCTGACGGTTTTTCGTGTGAAAGGCTGCAATGAGTGATTTTTACGGTCTCCCCACTGATATTTTGGAGAATAATCACATCCGCTTGGAATATCTGACCACCTGCGGACCGCGAATTGTACGATTTTCGGCCCAGGGGGGATCAAACTTGCTTGCAGAACTACCCGATTTCTCTGTTGGTACTCCCAACGGACCCTACTACTTCCGCGGCGGACACAGGCTGTGGCGCTCGCCTGAACTGACGCCCGATACTTATTTCCCCGACAACGACGGCCTGGTTGTGGAAAAATCAGGGGATGGTGTAAGATTGATACAACCTGGAAAGACAGGAATCACCAAGAGTGTGGAAATCCGTCTCAACCCGGGTGGGGCAGGAGCGACGATTACCCATCTACTTGGCAACAACAGTCAGAGACCTGTCAAGCTTGCTCCCTGGGCAATCACAATGTTCCGGTTGGGTGGAACGGTCATCCTGCCTCAACCGGATGGGAATGCCGACCCACAGGGGTTGCTGAACAATCGCATATTGGCCCTCTGGCCCTACACGCGCATAAACGACCCGCGTCTTGTTCTGCGCGACGACTTTATTCTGATCCGTGCAGATCCGGGCCTACCTCCCGCCAAGATCGGTTACTACAACCCGCAGGCCTGGTTGGCTTATTGGGTGGATGGATTCCTTTTTCGCAAGATATTCGAGATCCATCCGGGCAAAAACTATCCTGATGGTGGCTGCAATGCAGAATCATTCTGCAATGATCGCTTTGTGGAATTGGAAAGCTTGGGCTCTTTGACAATACTTGTCCATGGAGCAAGCGTAACTCTGACCGAGAAGTGGGAACTGTATAACAGCCTGGAAGTACCATTCATCCCAAATGAAATTCGTGAAGTAATTGAAAAAGCCACAAAATAAGTACTGAATATCCCAAGAATAAGGATTTTTGTCATGGGGGATTGGAGTAGATTGTGCCTATTCCAAATCTGATAAAAGGATACAATAATGGGCTGTTTGTTTGTGAAATAATGAACATATATGCTCAGAGCGTGTAATCTATATATATATCAGGAGAATGAATATGAACAAAGAAGCATTAACAAAACTGATGCAACCCAAGTCGATTGCAGTGGTGGGGGCTTCCGCCCAGCCGGGTAAGATCGGATATACCGTCATTGAGAATCTCCTCAAAGGCGGCTATAAGGGCAAGATATACCCGATCAACCCCACCGCCACAACAATTCTTAACTTACCGGTGTATCCCTCGGTAAATGACGTACACGAATCCATTGATCTGGCTGTAGTCACCGTGCCGGTCCAATTCGTCACCCAAGTCGCGGAAGAATGTGGAAAAAAGGGCATCCAGGCATTAAGCGTGATCACCTCCGGTTTCAGTGAAGTGGGACGGCGCGATCTGGAAGACGAACTGCTCGCAATCACCCGTCGTTACGGGATGTGTGTATTGGGTCCAAACATTGTCGGCACGTTGTCCAACTCAGACGAGTTGAACGCCTCTTTTGCACCATTCCTTCCTTTCGTGGGTAAGGCTACCCTTATTACCCAAAGCGGAGCGCTGCTGATCGCCATGGATGCCATCACTTATACCCGCAAAGTGGGCTTTGATAAGATGATCTCGATCGGCAATATGGCAGATGTGGATTTCGCCGATCTGATTACCTGGCTGGACACCGACGAAAACACGTCCTGCATCTGCCTGTATATCGAAGGTTTAAAGGACGGACGTAAATTCATCGAGGCTTGTCGCAAAACTCAGAAACCGATCATTGCGCTTAAGGCGGGCGTTTCGGAGCACGGGGCGGCTGCGGCTGCTTCGCATACCGGTTCATTGGCCGGCGCAGTAAAGGTCTATGGGGCAGCTTTCCAGCAGGCGGGGGTGGTCCAGGCTTCAGATTTAAATAATCTGTTCGATCGGACCCTGGCCCTCTCACTTCAGCCCCCTCTGCGCGGGGAGAAATTGCTGGTTATCACCAATGGCGGTGGGGTGGGCGTATTGGCGACCGATTCAGCTGAACGCTTCGGGATTCCGATGCACTTTGCCCCTGAGGATGTGCAGGTCGAACTGAAGAAACATATGCCCGCATATGGTTCTGCCAAAAATCCTGTGGATCTGACCGGCATGGCAGGCAACGATTGGTATTATGAATCGGTCAAGTTTGCCTATGCTCACCCCTGGACGGATGGCCTGGTGGTTTTGTATTGCGAAACTGCCATTTCGAATCCGTTAGAAATAGCCCAGGCGGTCAAGAAAGCGATCGATGAGACCCACATCAAGAATCGCCCGGTGGTTGTCTCCATGGTTGGCGGAACTCGTTGCGACCAGGCCATGCAATGGCTGGTGGAAAATGGTATCCCGGCCTATGGCCCGCCTGACCAGGCGATGAATGCCATGGCCGCCTTGCGTGAATATAACAATATCCGCAATATTCTTTCGCAACCTTCCACAACCTGCGATCCGGAAGGTACCAAAATTGCACGTGAAGTCATCGCCAGGGTCCGTGCTGACGGGCGTATTGCAATGACCGAAATTGAAGCCAAGCAGATCTTTACAGCTTATGGTTTACCCGTCGCCCCAACAAACCTGGCGACCACCGAAGATAAAGCTGTCGAACTGGCCAAGGTGGTGGGATTCCCAGTAGTAATGAAGGTCGTCTCACCGGATATCATCCACAAGTCTGATGCAGGTGGTGTGAAAATCAATATCAAGAGCGATGCGGCTGTTCGGGAAGCCTATCAAACCATCCTGGTGAACTGCAAGAAATACAAAGCCGATGCCAATATCCACGGTGTTGCCGTACAGGAGATGGCTCCATGGGGGACTGAAGTGATCGTTGGTTCGGTCAACGATCCGACCTTCGGGCCAACCGTGATGTTCGGCCTGGGCGGCATCTTTGTCGAGGTATTGAAGGATGTTACTTTCCGGGTGGCCCCAGTTAATTTAAAGCAGGTCGAAAAGATGCTCACAGAAATTCGCAGTGCGCCCATCCTGGGCGGTGTCCGCGGTGAGTTGCCGCGTGACCGGGCAGCTCTGGCAGAACTCATCTGTCGCTATGCCAGTATGGTCTATGACCTAAGCGATGAAATTGCCGAAACAGACGCGAATCCTGTCCTCGTGTATGAAGAAGGCAAGGGCCTTAAGGTGGTTGACGCCAGAATTATCCTGAAAAGAAAATAAAACTGACTGTTTATTGGAAAATATCATGGGCGCAGCTTGACTGCGCCCATGTTTATTAGTCAGGATTATAATAGTAGGAGTTTAAAAATCATTTCCTTGAGGAAACCAGATGCGTCCAGATTGGGATTCTTATTTTATGAAGATTGCCTACGCTGTTTCAGAGCGCAGCACCTGTGACCGGGCTTTCGTCGGTTGTGTCCTGGTGCTGGACAAACGGATTCTGACCACCGGTTTCAACGGCTCACCTGTCGGACAACCGCATTGCGATGAGGAAGGTCACCTGATGGTGGATGGGCACTGTATTCGTACCATCCACGCCGAGACGAACGCCATCATTCAGGGTGCCTTGCATGGGGTTTCGACGAAAGGTGCCACTTGTTACGTTACCCATCTTCCTTGTATCAATTGTACCAAGGCATTAATCAATGCCGGCATCACCCGGCTGGTGTACAACATAGCATACCGGACCGACGAGAATGCAATGAATTTCCTGAAGGCAGCCAACGTCGAGGTCCAACAGTTACCTTTCTCCCCGGATGCAAAGCAAGGAGATCATTAACTGATCTTTTTTAGGGAGTCAATTTCCAACCATACCGCCGGGTTATCCAGTGTACCGTAACCGAGGCTTCCTTCCGGGGTCCAGGCGGCAAACTGGTTATCGATCCAGAGTACAACCCCAAGCGGTGGAACGGGGGAAGTAGTCGTTCGAAGGACAAGATTACCGTCCATCCTAAATTCAGTGCTTTCGCGTAGCCAGTGAATGGAGTATTCATGCCATTGGGTAATGTCTGAATAGATCGCAGCTGCATCCTGCCGAATCAATCGATTTACCAGCTGCCTAAGCAGGCGTGACACCGGACGGATGGCGAGGAACGGCGTGACCAGCACTCCTGGTGCAAGCAGCAAGGACGGGATGTGCGGCGAGCGGATCGACCCGGCAAAAAAGCCATGCGCCGGGATTCCAGTGCGAAGGGATAGCCAGTTGGGGTGGGAGGCATGAAAGAACCAGGCGGCATTCGGCAAGACCGGTAACCGCTTGGTTTCGCCACCTAAACCCAGCGAAAAACCGAAAGGATCGTTCCACAGCCCGAACCCCCATGTGCCGGGTAGATTGGATGCGGAGACTCTGGCACGCAAGTGAAAAGAACAGGGTGGGGTATGGAGGAAACGCTTACGGGCCAAGGGCCTGTAATCATCGAGTTGGGCCAGGCGGTAGGTCCCACGGTCACCAGCAGGAATTTCCAATCGCCAGGTATTCCCTGTCTGGTACACTGAAGCGTCGGAAGTTTTGAGGGATCTTAGTTCAATTACCACCCATTAATTATACGTGTATAATAGCCTTCACGGAGAATTCAATGGAGATCACCTGGTACGGACATTCCTGTTTTCGACTGACCGAGCGCAGTATGGCGACGGTTGTAACTGATCCCTTTGACGCGGAAACGGTTGGATATGAGCCACTCAAACTCAAGGCTGATATTGTAACTTCAAGTCATGATGCGCCGGGGCATAACTGCCTGAGCACAGTCAAGGGTTATAGCCATGCCATCACCGGGCCGGGCGAATTTGAAATTGGCGGGGTCTTTATTACTGGCGTACAAACGGATATGTCGGGTAAGAAAGCGACAGCCGATAAACCGCGTAATACCCTATACGTGTTCGATTATATGGGGATCACGGTTGCACACCTGGGCGATCTGCGTTCGGTGCCGACTCAAGCCGAGATCGAGGCTCTGGGTACTGTGCATGTAGCGCTTGTGCCGGTGGGGGGTGGTACCGGGTTGAACGCGGCCAAGGCTGCGGAAGTGGTCAGCCTGCTTGAGCCGAACATCGTCATCCCGATGCACTTCTATTCCCCAGAAGCCAAAGTGCCACTCGACAAACTGGATAAGTTTATGAAGGAAATGGGTTTGCACGAGGCTGAAACAATGCCCACTTTGAAAGTCGCCAAGTCGTCCCTCCCAGATGAGACGAAAGTGATCGTGCTGGATTACCAGCGTGAGTAGCGTTGTGGTGATTCCCTTTAGGGTTGCGGTGAGAAGATAGATATGGCTGTCAAACTCGTCATGACTTGGGATATTGCTCCTGATCACGAACAGGATTATTTTGAGTTTGTGATCAATGAATTTGTCCCCGGTGTTCAACGGATGGGACTTCAGCCAACGGAAGCCTGGGCGACGGTCTTTGGTAATTATCCGCAGATCCAGGTCAGCATACTGGGTGAAGACCTGCCGGATGTGCAACGCGCCTTGAATTCGGATAGTTGGACCCAGCTGCAGGATAAACTTTTTGCACTTGTGCAGAATTTCTCATACAAGGTCATCCCGGCGCGTAACGGATTCCAGTTCTAGCCAGTATCCTAGAAGGAGCACGGAGGAGCACGAATCAAGGCTTTTTGCCCTGGGTGCCTTCGTGTTTTTTTATGACCCAATTTTCTGACAAAATTCTGACCTGGTACACCCGTCACGCGCGGCAATTACCCTGGCGCGGTCACCCGGACCCGTACGCTGTGTGGGTTTCTGAGATCATGCTCCAGCAAACGCGCGTCGAGGCGGTAATCCCATATTACGAGCGCTGGATGGACCGTTTCCCAAGCGTGCACGCGCTAGCGGCTGCTTCCGAGCAGGATGTGCTCTTACTTTGGGAAGGGCTAGGATATTACAGCCGGGCGCGCAACCTGTATAAAGCAGCCAGGATCGTCGTGGATCAATACGGCGGCGAACTACCGCGTGATCTGGCGCCTCTGCGGAAACTCCCAGGCATCGGGCGGTACACGGTAGGTGCGATCGCTTCGATAGCCTTTGGCCTGGATGTTGCCACCCTGGACGGCAACTTGCGACGGGTCTTTGCACGCGTCTTTAACGTGGCCGTACCAGCCGATGCACCGGCGGGGGAGAAGATCCTGTGGGCGCTGGCCGAGAGACACCTGCCCAAAGGCCAGGCCGGGGATTACAACCAGGCCCTGATGGACCTGGGAGCCACGATCTGCCTGCCGCGACGCCCAACGTGCCTGCTGTGTCCGCTCAGGGGTTTGTGCAAGGCACGCGCTCTCGGTCTCCAGGAACAACGACCGGTGCTGAAACCCAAGGCCGAAGTGCCGCACTACACAGTCACCGCCGCAGTGCTGCAGCGGGATGGGAAAATCCTGCTGGCGAAGCGCCCCTCGAAAGGACTGCTGGGAGGCATGTGGGAGTTCCCCGGAGGCAAGGTGGAGAAAGGCGAAAGCCTTGAAGCCTGCCTCGCACGCGAGATCCGGGAGGAACTGGATGCAGGTATTCGTGTAGGGGAGCCTTTTGGAGTCTACCGGCATACCTATACCCACTTCCGCATCACCCTGCATGCTTTCCGGTGTGAATTGATCGATGGCGAACCGAAACCGCTTGAAGCCGCTGAATTGACCTGGGTCCTCCCGGCCGAACTGGGTGACTATCCGATGGGCAAAGTGGACCGTCTGATCGCGGAACGCCTGCAATGAATGAAGACGAATTTCGGACCGCGCGCAAGCGCATGGTCGAGGAGCAAATCGCCGCCCGCGGCGTCCTGGAGCCGCGCCTGCTGGTAGTGATGGAATCCGTGCCGCGCCACCTGTTCGTACCGGCTGACGACCTGCCCTGGGCCTACTCAGACGGCCCGCTGCCCATCGGCCATTCGCAGACAATCTCCCAGCCTTTTATCGTCGCACTGATGACCGAATTGCTGCAAGTAAAGGCGACCAGCCGCATACTGGAAGTAGGCACCGGTTCCGGTTACCAGGCGGCGGTACTGGGGCGGATGGCCGCGGAAGTGCATACGCTGGAGATGATCCCTGAACTGGCTGCGCAAGCCTCCAAAACCCTAGCTGAGCTGGGGTATAAAAATATCCATGTCCATAGCGGCGACGGGTCGCAGGGCTGGCGGGAGGCGGCGCCCTATGATGGGATCCTGGTAGCGGCAGCGGCCCCCTCGGTGCCAAAACCGCTGCTCGACCAGTTGGCCGAGGGCGGCAGGCTGGTGATCCCAGTGGGAGGCCGCGGCTCCCAGCGTTTGGAAGTCTGGAGCCGTAAAGGGGATGATTTCGACCACCAAGAACACCTGGCGGTGACGTTCGTCCCTTTGCGGGGGGAATACGGTTGGAAGTAAAGGAAGAACAAAGTGGGGGTGGCTAAGCAGGCTGCCCCTGCTTTATTATCCTATTCTTCCCCCGTCAGCAACTTAAGCCTTTCCCAAGGTTTTAAATTCTCATCATCTGCCAGGATGGATTTCAACGAGTACATCTCGTCTCGCAAAGCCGCTGCACGCTCGAACTCCAGGTTCCGGGCGGCTTCCTTCATTTGACTTTCCATCTCGGCAATGACCTTCTTCAGTTCGGCATTCGAGGCCACATCCTTGTGAGTGCCGG